>CANMWW010000480.1 GCA_947500965.1 Alphaproteobacteria bacterium | reverse complement strand
TCAGGGCCGGGACCTGGGTGACGAGGCCGTCTCCGACCGTCAGGACCGAGTAGGTGTGCAGGGCCTGCCCGAAGGACAGGTTGTGCTGCGAGACGCCGATGATGATGCCGGCGATCACGTTGATGAAGGTGATGAGCAGGCCCGCGATGGCGTCGCCGCGCACGAACTTCGCGGCGCCGTCCATGGAACCGAAGAAGGCGCTCTCGTCCTCGAGGTCCTTGCGCCGGCGGCGTGCCTCCTTCTCGTCGATCAGGCCGGCCGACAGGTCGGCGTCGATCGCCATCTGCTTGCCGGGCATGGCGTCGAGGCTGAAGCGCGCCGAGACCTCGGCGATGCGTCCCGAGCCCTTCGTGATGACGACGAAGTTCACGATCAGGAGGATCGCGAAGACGATGACGCCGATCACGAAGTTGCCGCCCGTCAGCAGGCGGCCGAAGGCCTCGATGACGTTGCCGGCCGCGTGGGTGCCCTCGTGCCCGTTGGCCAGGATGATGCGCGTGGTCGCGAGGTTGAGCGCGAGGCGCAGCATCGTCGAGATGAGCAGGACGGTCGGGAAGGAGCTGAAGTCGAGCGGCCGGTGGATGAACAGCGACGTCATCAGGATGAGGACGGACAGCGTGATCGACAGGGCGAGGCCCGCGTCGAGCAGCCATTTCGGCATCGGCAGCAGGAGGACGAGCAGGATCGCGACCACGCCCAGCGCGAGCGCGATCTCGCCGCTGCGCAGCGCGCCGACCATGCGCGCGAACACCGCGTTGCCGCCGCCCGCCGCGGAGGCCGGCCCGCCGCCCGCGCCCGTGCCGATGTCCGACATCTACGAGACCTTCCCTGGCCTGCGGCGCGCGGTCAGGCCGACACGCGCTCGCCGTCGCGCGGCGGGGGCACGCGCACGCCGTCGTCGCTGTACTGCTTCAGCTTGTTGCGCAGCGTGCGGATCGAGATGCCGAGGATGTTGGCGGCATGGGTGCGGTTGCCCAGGCAATGCGCCAGGGTGTCGATGATGAGGTCGCGCTCGACGTCGGCCACGGTGCGGCCGACCAGCGGGCGCGCGGCCTCGCCGGGCGCCTGCCGCGCGTCGCCGGCCAGGGCCGCCTGCGGCTCGTTGCGCGTCGCGCCGGCCAGGACGATCGCCTCGGCACCGATATGGTCGCCCGAGGCGAGCAGCACGGCGCGATGCATCGTGTTCTCGAGCTCGCGGACATTGCCCATCCATGCATGGGCGCGAAGCTTCGCGGTCGCCTCCTCGCCGATCGGGCGGATGGCGATGCCGTTGGCGTCCGAGTACTTGCGCACGAAATGCTCCGCCAGCATGGGGATGTCGTCGCCGCGCTCGCGCAGCGGAGGGAGCTTCAGGGTCATGACGTTGAGGCGATAGAAGAGGTCCTCGCGGAAGCGGCCGGCCCGCACCTCGGCCTCGAGGTCGCGGTTGGTCGTCGCGAGGACGCGGATGTCGACCTTGATCGGGTGGGTCCCGCCGACGCGATCGATCTCGCGCTCCTGGATGGCGCGCAGCAGCTTCGCCTGCAGCCGCACGTCCATCTCGCTGACCTCGTCGAGCAGGAGCGTGCCGCCATTGGCCTCCTCGAACTTGCCGATGCGCCGCGCGACGGCGCCGGTGAAGGCGCCCTTCTCGTGCCCGAAGAGCTCGCTCTCGAGGAGGTTCTCGGGGATCGCCGCGCCGTTCACGGAGACCATCGGGCGGTCGGCGCGCCGGCTGCGGCGGTGGAGATAGCGCGCGAACAGCTCCTTGCCGGTGCCGGACTCGCCGCAGATCAGGACGCTGGCCTCGCTGGCCGCGACCTGGTCGGCGAGGCGCAGCGTCTCGCGCATCGCGGGGTTGCGGAACAGGATCGAGCTCGACTCCTCGGTCACCGCGGCCAGCACGGCCGCGATCAGCTCGGCGTTCGGGGGCAGGGGAAGGTATTCCTTCGCGCCGGCCTTGATCGCCCGCACGGCGGCGGACGCGTCCGACCCGATGCCGCAGGCCACGACCGGCAGGTGGATGCGCTCGGTCTTGAGGCCGAGCACGAGCGTCGCGATGTCGAGCGCCACGTCGATCATGACGAGGTCGGCGCTCTGCCCGCTGCGCAGCGTGTTCATGGCGGTCGCGATGTCGTCCACCTGGACGACCTTGGCGCCCTTGGAGAGAGCGATCTTCGCCGCGACCGTTACCTGTCCGCCGAGCGTGCCGACGATGAGAAGACGCATTGTGCTGCTCCCGGGGGTCCGTCGCGCCTCAGGCGCGATCGCCCTTGATGATCTCGGTCATGGTCACGCCGAGATGCTCGTCGACGACGACGACCTCGCCGCGCGCGATCAGGCGGTTGTTGACGTAGATGTCGATGGCCTCGCCGACCTTGCGGTCGAGCTCGACGACCGCGCCGCGGCCGAGCTTGAGCAGCTGGCTCACCTGCATGGTCGCCTTGCCGAGCACCGCGGAGACCTGCACCGGGACGTCGTAGACGGCCTCGAGCTCGCGGCCACCGCCACCGCCCTTGTCGCCGCCGCCGGGCTCGTCGCCGCCGAGGCCCTCGAGCTCGTTCAGGGAAAGGTTGTTCTCAGGCTTCATGGTCGATCTCCCTGTCGGGGTTGTGCTGGAGCGGCGCGCCGACGGCGGCGTCGCCGATGTACGGGGCCAGGATCTCGTCTATCTCGGCCCAGGTCCGCGCGCTGTCGCGCTCGGCGGAGCCATCGGTCCATTCCACGCGCGCGCGGGTCCCGGGCAGCCCGGGGTCGGCAACGGTCACCACCTCGCCCGCGAAGCCGGCTCGACGCGCAACCTCCGCGAGGCGGGGCTCTATGGCGCCCGCGACCTCCTCGGGCAGCCTCACGAGCACGCGCGGCTGGCTGGCGACATGCTCGAGCGCCGATGCGAGGAGGTGCTCGATCTCGCCGAATTCCGCCCGCTCGGAGAGGGCGGGGAACAGTCGGCGGACGATCTCGGTCGCGGTGGCGAGGTGCTCGCGCATCGCCGCATCGTGGGCGGCGCGGACATCGGCCAT
>CANMWW010000479.1 GCA_947500965.1 Alphaproteobacteria bacterium | reverse complement strand
CGTCGTCTTCTTCGGCGAGGTGCTGCCGAAGACCGCCGGCCTCGCGAGCCCGGACCGCACGGTCCTCGTCATCGAGCCCGTGCTCGCGCCGGCGCTGCGCGCGCTCGGCCCGCCGTCGCGCGCCATCCAGCGCGCGGTGCGCCTCGTCCTGCCGCTCGTCTCCCGTCGCCCGCGGGCCGGCTCGCGCGAGCGCCGCGCGCAGGCCGAGGAGGAGCTGCGCGGCGCGATCGAGCTGCATGCCGAGCCGGATCGCTCGTCGCGGCGCGAGCGCGAGATGCTGCGCTCCATCCTCGACCTCGACGACGTCACCGTCGGCGAGATCATGATCCACCGCAACCAGGTGGTGGCGCTCGACATCGAGCAGCCGCCGGCGGCGGTGCTGCAGCAGGCGCTGTCGAGCGCGCACACCCGGATCCCGCTCTACCGCGGCAGCCGCGAGAACATCGTCGGCGTGCTGCACGCCAAGGCGCTGCTGCGCGCGCTGCGCGAGGCGCGCGGCCGCGTCGAGGACCTCGACCTGCCGCGCATCGCCGCGCGGCCGTGGTTCATCCCCGACACCACGACGCTGCTCGACCAGCTGCACGCCTTCCGCCGGCGGCGCGATCACTTCGCCGTGGTGGTCGACGAGTACGGCGTGCTGCTCGGCATCGTGACGCTCGAGGACATCCTCGAGGAGATCGTCGGCGACATCGCCGAGAAGCACGAGTTCCAGGTCCCGGGCGTGCGCCCGCAGCCCGACGGGTCCTGGCTGGTGGATGGCACGGTGACGATCCGCGACCTCAACCGCGAGTTCGACTGGCGCCTGCCCGACGAGCCGGCGGCCACGATCGCGGGGCTGGTGATGCACGAATCGCGCGTGATCCCGGACATCGGGCAGGTCTTCGTGTTCCACGGGCTGCGCTTCGAGGTGATGCGCCGCAAGCGCCACCAGGTCGCGCAGCTGCGCATCGCGCGCGAGCAGAAGGCCCCGGCGCCCGTGGCCGGCGCGGCCGGCTGAGCGCCGCGCGCCGGGGAATGGCGATGGCGCGCGCGCCGTGCTTCGCGCAATGGGAGAGCCCCGAGCTCGGCCGCGACTTCGCCGCCGATCCCGCGCGCCTCGCCGGCGACCCGCGCTGGGCCGCGTCGGGCGCGCGCGACATCGCGGAGTACGCGCGCTGGGCGCACCATGTCTGCGGCATGGCCTGCGTGCGCATGGTGCTCGCCGCGCGCGGCCTCGGCGCGCCTCCGATCCTGGAGCTCGCGCGCGCGGCCACGGCGCGCGGCGCCTATGTCGAGGAGGAGGGCGGCGCGATCCGCGGCATGGTCTACGCGCCCTGCGTCGCCTGGCTGCGCGAGGCGTGGGGCATCGAGGCGGAGGTCGTCGTCGGCATCGACGCCCACGCGATCGCGCGGACGATGGAGCGCGCGGCCTTCTTCATCGCCTCGGTCCATCCCTCGATCCGCACGCCCGGCCAGCCGCCGCCGCGCCGCGGCGGGCATCTCGTCCTGGTGCTAGAGGCCGGGCCGGACGCCATCGTCTTCCACAACCCCTCGGGCTTCGACGAGGCGACGCGCTGCGGCGCGCGCCTCGCGCCTGCGGAATTCGACCGCTTCTTCGCCGGGCGCGGGATCGCGATCGCGCGCTGATCAGCGCCGCGCGATCGCGCGCGCGGCGAGCGCCACCGCGATGGCGCCGGCCGCGCCGGCGAGCGCGTCGCGCAGGGCCGGCGCGCGCCCCGGCGCGAGATGCTGCGCCAGCTCGAGCAGCGCCGCGTAGCCGCACAGCGCGATCGCGGGGCGCGCGAGGCCGAGCCGCGCGCGATGGCCGATCGCGAACATCGCCATCGTGCCCGCATAGGCGACCGCGTGCTCCATCCAGCCCGCGGCGCCGGTGCGCACCATGTCCTCGCGCGGCAGGAGCGAGAGGACGGCCAGCGCGGCGACGCAGGCCCAGGCCGCCGGCCGCGCGAGCGCGGCGAGGGTCTCAGCGGCCGGCTTCATCCTCGCCCGGCGCCAGCGTCCGCAGCTGCAGGGCGTGGACGCGCTCGCGCAGCTCCTCGGCCAGCGCGGCGTAGACCATGCGCTGGCGCGCGACGCGACCGGCGCCGGCGAAGGCGGCGGAGACGATCGTCACGGAGAAGTGGCTCTCGCCGCCGGGATGCGCGCCCGCATGGCCGGCATGGCGGTGGGAATCGTCGACGAGCTCGAGCCGCGTCGGCGCGAGCGCCGCCACCAGCTTCGCGCGCATGCATTCCGCGACCTCGCCCATCCCCGTCCCTCCCGCGCCCGTCAGCGCTCCGGGCGCGCCGAGGTGCCCGGCGCGCGCAGCGTCCACTCCACGATCCGGCGCATCACGGCGCCGGAAGCCTCGTCGAAGGCGATCATGATCGCGTCCATCGCGTCGGCCTTCGCACGCTCGGCGCGCTCCGCCGAGGTCGAGGCGATGATCGCCCTGTCCGCCACGCGCACGAGCTTCGCCGTCATGCGCACGCGGACCAGCGGCGGCCGCGTCGCGTCGGGGAAGTACTCGGCCGCGAACTCCCTCAGGTCGGTCTGCAGGAGGTAGTCGGGGCGCAGGCGCACCGACTCGCGCGACACGGCGACGATGCGCCCCGTGTTCTCGAAGGACTCGACCAGCAGCGTCTGCAGCATCGCGGGCGCCGCGTCGCTCCAGTTGGCGCGCGCGAAGTAGTCGAGGCTGACCGGCGTGCGCTGCAGCGCCACGCGCGAGGTGTTGAGCCCCGCGGCCGCGACGGGCAGCTCCACCACCAGCTGCCACGCGACACGGGGCAGGTCGGCGGCGAAGCTGTTCTTCGGCGTCAGCGTGTAGAGCTGCGCCGGGTCGCCCTGCCCGGGAAGGATGCCGGAGCAGCCCGCGATCGCGGGCGCGGCAGCGAGGAGGAGGAAGCGCCTGCGGCTCGCCATCAGCGTACCTGCTCGCGGCGGGAGGGATCGAAGCCGCGCGTCTGGTCGCCGAACAGGAAGCGCGCGGGGTCGCGTTCCATCTGCAGCGACAGGCGCTGCAGCGCCGCCACGAGCT
>CANMWW010000478.1 GCA_947500965.1 Alphaproteobacteria bacterium | reverse complement strand
GCCGCCGCGGGGCAGCGGCAGCATTCCCGTCTGGACGCCACCGCAGCCGCTCCGGGCCGTCGACGACGAGGCATCGAGGTCCGACATCGTCTTCGTGCAGCCGCCGCGGGACGCGCTCCAGGATTCCTCGAGCGGAAGCCTCGGGCGATACGTGCTCGACGGCCTCGCATATATCCTCTCGTGCGCGGGCCCAAGGACCCGGCGGATCGTCGTCAACATCAGCGACGGCTCCAGTCGCGGGCCGCATGACGGCACCTGGATGCTGACAAGCGCGATGGAAGCCATGGTCGAGGCCGAGCGGCAGCGCGATCGCGAGCTTCGCATCGTCATCGCCGCTGGCAACTCGGCGGACGAGGAGCGCCATGCGCAGGTCGATCGCCTGCCGCCCGGTCGCGCGGCGGGCGTGACGCTGCGCGTGCAGCCCGGAAGCGAGATGCCGACGCAGGTCGTGGTCCGGATCCCCGCCAGCGCGGCAGGGCTGGAGATGCGGATCGTGGCGCCGCATCGCGCCACGGATCCCTCGCGCGTCGGCGTCGTGAGGGAGGGCGAGGTCATCTGCTGGCCCTCCGCCGACTCTGCGGAATGCATCGCCGTCTTCCCGAGGCGCGCGCCTGGCGCCGCGAGCATAGAGGCCCTCGTCTCCTGGGCGCCCACGGAGCGGCAGGACACGTCCATGCCCAGGGCCATGGCTGGCGCCTGGCGCATCGAGTTCACGTCCCAGGCTGGCTGCGCCGAATCGATCCATCTCTACGTGCCCCGAAGCCAGAGGAATCCCGGCGCTCTCCATCGCGGCCGGCAGGCTGTCTTCGTCGATGTCTCGACGGGCGCGGACTACGACTTGCGTCGCTGGCTACGGTCGCTCAAGGAGGATCCCCAGCCGGCCTTGTCGCCGATCAGGCGCAGCGGCAGCCTCAACGCGCTCGCGACGGGCTCGGCAGGCAAGGGCATCGAGGTCGTCGGCGCGAACTATCGCCGCGACGGATCGCAGTCCTGCTATTCCTCGCGCGGCCCGACCGTATCCCTGCCGAATGCGCAACCCTCGCGCGCCGCACCCGACTGCCTGCGACCCGCCGACACTTCCCGTGCGCTTCGCGGGATCACGGTCGGGGGCGCGACCGGTGGCCAGCTGGTGCGCGTGACCGGATCGAGCTTCGCCGCGCCGCAACGGGCACGCGAGATCGCGAACGCCCCCTTGCCGTTCCCCTCCCGCTAGTCCCGCGCGCGAGCGAGGCGGGCGGTGGCAGCCGCGATGATCGGGCCGGCATTTTCGGCCATGTCGTCCCGCATGCGGCGCGCCGGCGCATAGGCTCATCGCACCGGGACGATCCCCCTCGCATCGTCCACGCCATCGGAGGCATCCTTTCCGCCGCCGCGCGACGCGGCATGGGGGATGGAATGGGATCGGTCAGGCCGGGCAGCGTGGCGTCTTTCTTCTCGCAGGACTACGCCGAGGCGCGCGGGAAGTTCCTGGCGGCGCTCGAGATCGCCGACGGAACGCTCGTGGAGAGCGCGCTGCATCCGCTGCGCGGGCCCGATGGCGGGGCGCTGCACGCGGACCTGGGCGTCGTCGGGCCGGCGACCGCGCGCAAGGCGCTGCTGCTGGTCTCATCGACCCACGGGATCGAGGGCCATTGCGGCTCGGGCTGCCAGGTCGGCTGGCTGCGCTGGCGCCACCACTGGCGCGACGCGGCGCCCGACACCGCCGTCTGGCTGCTCCATGCGGTCAACCCGCATGGCTTCGCCTGGGGGCGGCGCGTCACCGAGGAGAACGTCGACCTCAACCGCAACTTCGTCGACTTCTCGCGCCCGCTTCCCGCCAATCCCGACTACGAGGCGCTGGCCGCGCACGTGAACCCGCGCGAATGGTCCGAGGCCGCGCTCGCCGCGGCGGACCAGGCGATCGCGCGGCACTACGGGCTGCCGAACGCGGACTTCCTGCCGCGCGCCATCCATGGCGGGCAATACGTCAACGACAAGGGCACCTATTTCGGCGGCTTCGCGCCCACCTGGGCGCGGCGCAACTTCGAGTCGATGGTCACGCGGCACCTCGGCCACGTCGAGGAGCTCTGCGTCATCGACTACCACACCGGCCTCGGGCCGCTCGGCCATGGCGACATGATCTACGGCAACTCCGCCGCCGAGGGCCGGGCACGCGACTGGTTCGACCACGTGACGCCGACCGAGGAGGACCTCGAGGCGGCGCGCAAGGCCTCGGGCGGGCATGTCGCGAACGCGATCCCCGGCACGCTGGCGCAGCGCATGCTCGAGCTCCTGCCCGGCGCGCGCATCACGGCGGGCGGCATCGAGTACGGCACGCACGACGTGCGCTCCGTCCTCAAGTCGATCCGCGCCGACAACTGGCTGTGGAACCACGGCGACCCGCATTCGCCGCAGGGCCTGGAGATCCGCGCCTTCATGCGCGAGATGTTCTACCCCGCCCTTCCGGAGTGGAAGGTGATGGTCCTGTCGCGCTCGAACGACGTGATCCGCCAGGCGCTGCGCGGCCTCGCGCTCGCCTGAGCGCCCTCGCCCGCGTCAGTCGACGAAGCGCAGCCGGTCGAAGCGCGCGCGGAAGGCCGTCACGTCGGCGGCCACGGCCTCCGGCTCCTCGTTGCCGGCGAGCGCGCGGGCGATCAGCTGGGCGAGCTCGGGCATGTCGGACTCGCCCATGCCCCAGCGCGCGATCTCCGGCGTGCCGAGGCGCAGCCCGTTGGCGTCGCCCTCCACCGGCGCGAGCGGCAGGCCGATGCCGCAGGCGAGGATGTTGGCGCGCCGCAGCCGCTTCGACGCCGCCTGGCCGCCGCCGAAGCGCGCGGCCTCGATCGCGAGCTGGTGCGAGCGCGTGCCGCCGCGCGCCGCGGCGAAGACCGGCAGGCCGCGCGCGGCGAGCTCGCGCGCCAGCGCCGCCGCCGTCGCGGCCATCGCCGCGCCATAGGCCCGGCCATGGCGCTTCCAGTCGAGCAGCGTGATCGCCAGCGAGGCGGTCTTGCCTGCGTCGAAATTGGCGGTCAGGCCGGGATAGGCGAT
>CANMWW010000477.1 GCA_947500965.1 Alphaproteobacteria bacterium | reverse complement strand
TCCGTTGCCACTCGTTCTCGCTCATCCAATACAGCGACGATCCCATGCCGACCTCCCAATTCGCCGGGGAGAAGCGAATCACAGGACCGCCTAACCGCCAATGCCTTATTGAGTACTGACCCTAGCCCGCGCTCAGCGCGCGTAGACCGCCGCGCGATCGGCGGAGCGCGTGCCCGCCGCGCGAACCTGCGCGGCGACCTCGGCGAGGTCGGCGAGGAACGCGCCTGCGCTCTGCTCGTGCGGGATGCCCGGCCAGACCTGGAAGGACTCCGGCAGCCGCGCGCGCGCGAGCGCCCAGCCGCGCGCCGAGAGCCCGTCCTCCACGGCATAGGCGTCGAGGCCATCGCCGAAGACGAAGAAATGGGCGGCATCGGGCCTGCCGACGACGCCAAGGCCGGGGATCGCCCGCACGCCGTCAATCATCCTGTGCTTCACGGCGAGGGTGCGGCGCGTGACGTCGAGGTAGCCGCGCCGGCCGAGGCGCCGCATCACGCTCCACGCCGCGACGACGGGCGCCGCGGGCCGCGAGCCGGAGAAGCCGGCGGTCGCGTAGAGGCCCCAGGGCCAGTCCTCGAAGCGGTATTCCTGGAAGGCGAGATGCGCGCGGTCGGCGAGCAGGAGCAGCGAGGCCCCCTTCGGCGCGTAGCCGAACTTGTGCAGGTCGGCGGAGAGCGACCACACGCCGGGCACGCGGAAGTCGAAGTCGGGGACCGGCTCGCCCAGCTCGCGCGCGAAGGGCAGGAAGAACCCGCCCATGCAGGAATCGACGTGGAACCAGATGCCGTGGCGCGCCGCGATCGCCGCGAGCTCGTGGATCGGATCCGCCTGCCCGTAGGCAGCGGGCGGGGCGGAGCCGACCATCATGATCGTGTCGGGCCCGACCATCGCGGCCATCGCCTCGACGTCGGCGGCGAATCCGACGCTGCGGCTGGCGCGGCGCGTGCGCACGCCGAGGAAATGCGCGGCCTTCTCGAAGGAGGGATGCGCGGTATGCGCGAGCACGAGCTCGGGCCTGCCGCCGGCGCCGCCGCGGCGCGCGGCGAAGAGGTCGCGCGCGGCCTTCACGGCCAGGAAATTGCTCTCGCTGCCGCCCGTCGTGACGGTGCCGGCGGCGTCGAGCGGCGCGCCGAACAGGTCGAGGCCCATCTCGACGAGCTCGGCCTCGATGCGCGCGATGCTGGGATAGGAGCTGCCGGCGTAGAGGACGTTCTGCTCGGCGACCCTGGCGGAGACCTCGTCGATCAGCGCGAGGATCTCGTCGTCCACGTAGTAGTTCGGGCGCAGGTTGCGCGACCCGTGGGCGGGGACGTCGCCGGCCTGCATCTCGGCGAGGTCGGCGAGGATCCGTTCGCGGGGAATGCCTTCCCCGGGGAAGCGCGGGCGGTTGGGTCGCTGAGTCATCGCGCGCGCCTCGCGGCCGGAACCCTCCCCGCCGGTCGTCCCGGCGGGGAGGGACCGTCCTTGTCCGTCGTCAGTTCCTGAGCCAGACGTTGGACATGCGCGGGATGTAGTAGGGCTTGAAGTTCTCAACGTTCGCGCGGACCGCCTGGCCCTTGGGCAGCGTGCCCATCGGGATCACCATGACGTCGTCGTAGGCGATGCGCTGCGCCGCGGCGAAGGCCGCCTTGCGCTCGTCGAGCGAGGCGGTCGCGCCAATGGAGTCGAAGAGCCTCTTGAACTCCGGGTTGGTCTTGTTGTCCTTCGGCCGGTGCACGTTGGTCGGCTCGACCAGGAAGCGCAGCGACTGCTGGCCGCCCGAGGCCGTCACCGTGATCCAGCCGGTGAAGAAGAAGTTCCAGCCGTCGTTGCGCTTCATGCTCATGTCGAGCGCGGCGGGCCAGTCGAGGATCAGCAGCTCGGCGTTGATGCCGACCGCCTTCATCTGCTCGGCCATCACGACCGAGGTGTTGTACATGCTCTGGTACTCGCGGTTGGTGAGCAGCGTCACCTTCTCGCCCTTGTAGCCGGCCTCCTGCAGCAGCCTGCGCGCCTTGTCCTTGTTCTTCTGGTTGTAGAGCTCCTTGCCGACGTCGGAGTAGTAGGCGCTGCCGGTGAACTGCAGGGCGTGGTGGAGCTTGAAGTTGCCGTCGCTCGCGGCCTCCATGATCTCCTCCATGTCCATCGCGGCCTGGACCGCCTGGCGGAACTTCACGTTGTCCGTCGGCGGGGAGGAGAAGTTCGGGTAGGTCACGTGCAGCCAGAAGCTGTTCAGGTTGGCCTGCCTGATGTTGGCGTTGGAGGCCAGGCGCTTCTGCATCAGCGTCGGCACGTCCTCGGAGCCGTGGATCTCTCCGGCCTCGAGCGCCGCGATGCGCGCCGCGGGCTCGGTCATCATGCGGAACGTCACCGTGTCGAGGCAGGCGGTCTTGGCGCCGCCGAAGCCCACGACGTCCTTGTGGCGCGTGTCGGACTTGTAGCCGTCGAAGCGCTTGAGCCTGACGTGGCTGTCGGCGACGAACTCGACGAGCTGGAAGGGCCCGGTGCCGATGATCGGCAGTTGCTGCGGGCCGGCGTCCTCGTGCTCCTTCGGGATGATGACGATCGGCGTCGTGAAGGCCGAGAACGTTTCCATGAAGATCGGGCGCGGTTCCTTCAGCGTGACGACGAAGGTGGAGGCATCGGCCGCCTCCCACTTCGCGACCTGGTCGAGGATCGAGCGATCGATGCCGAGGCGCTTGTAGCGGTTGAAGGACGCGACGACGTCGTCGGCGGTGAGCAGCTTGCCGTTGTGGAAGCGCGCGCCCTGGCGGAGCTTGAACGTGTAGACGAGCTTGTCCGCGCTCTCGGAGACGGACTCCGCGAGCTCGAGCATCGGGTTCATGCCCTCGTCGCGCGTCAGCAGCGATTCGAAGATGTTCATGGTGACGTTGCGCGGCGCCGCGGCGTTGGTCGCGTGCTGGTCGAGCGTCGCGACGCGCGCCTCGAGCCCGAACACGAGGTCGCCGCCCTTGCGCGGGCATTCGAAGCCCTGCGCGGCGGCGGTGCCGGCCATGCCGAACAGCGCGGTCCCGGCGAGCGCGAGCATGCGCAGGCCCGT
>CANMWW010000476.1 GCA_947500965.1 Alphaproteobacteria bacterium | reverse complement strand
CTTCACCGCCTCGGTGCCCGCGCTATATGCCGGGCTGGGCTGGCAGGCGCGCGAGACGCGCGACTATCGCGGGGAAAGGATCGTCGTCATGGAGAAGGAGCTTTGAGCCGGCGCCGCATGTCGCGCGCGCGACCGGCAGGCGGCCCCTCCGTCCTCGACGAGGCGCTGGAGCGCATCCTCGCCGCGCGCGACGCGCGGCCCGCGCCCGGGCTGCCCCGGCGGCTGGACGCGCTCTTCGCGCGCCTCGCCATGAAGGTGCCGGAGGAGGAGGCGCGCGAGCTCCAGACCCTGGTCTGGGCGCTGTGGACGAACCATCGCGACCGCCGCCTCGACGCGGCGATGGAGGCGGCGTCCAACGCGCTGCTCGAGGGGCGGCGCGACGACGCGCGCACGATGCTCGACCAGCTGGTCGCCGACGCGCCCGACTGGGCCGAGGCCTGGAACAAGCGCGCGATCCTCGCCTTCTCCGAGGATCGCGACGAGGACGCCGTCGCCGACATCCTGCGCGTCGTCGAGTTGGAGCCGCGGCATTTCGGGGCGCTGGCCGGGCTCGGCCAGATCCTCGCGCGCCATGGCCGCGCGCGCGAGGCGATCGCCGCCTTCGACCTGGCGCTCGCCGTGAACCCGCACCTGCGCGGGCTCGGCGAGATGGTCGAGCGGATGCGCGAGCGCGAGCGCCCGCGCCTGAACTGAGCGCCGCCGGCCGGCTCAGGCGAAGCCGTCGAAGCGCCGCGCGACCACCGTGCGGTGGATGAAGTCCATGAAGCCCACGTAGTCGACGACCGGCAGGCCGGTCGCCTGCTGGATGTCGGCCGAGAAGGTCGGCAGCGTCGTGCATTCCAGCACCATGGCGACCATGTCGGGATGCGCGGCCGCGAAGCGTGTCGCGATCGCGACCACCTCGCGGCGCAGCAGCTCGACGTCCATCGTCTCGCGCGTGCCGCCCATGTGCGTGGCGTAGAACTCGGTCGAGTCCTCGAGCCCCTCGACGACGACATGGTGGCCGGGCGCGACGCCGGCGGCGCGCAGGTAGCCCTCGCCCAGCATGGACCGCGAGGCCGTCAGCACGCCGATCTTCCGCCCCGGCCCGAACATCCGGTCGAGGAGCGGCAGCAGCACGAGCGGCGACGTGAAGACCGGCACGCCGCCGGCCTCGCGCGCGAGCACGTCCTGCACCGCGGCGAAGAAGCCGCAGCACGTGACGATCGCGCGCACGCCGTCGGCGGCGAGCTCGCGCACGGCGGCCTTGAGCAGCCCGACCTCGCGCGGCTCCTCCGCGCCCCATTCGGCGGGTGGCGGCGGGCAGGCCAGCAGGCCCGGCACGACCTTCAGCCGGACCGGGTAGGAATAGGTGCTGGCGTTGCCGACGTCGCCCGGCACCATCGGGTAGCGGCGCCCGTCGAAGAGCGCGATGCCGATCGACTGGCCGTAATAGGCGCGACCGCCCCGCGCGATCATCGCCGCCCCCTCACCAGCCGCGCCCCAGGCGCGACAGCGCCGCCTGCACGCCGCCGGGGCGGTGGGGCACGCCGGCGCGCGCCAGCCCCATCTCCACCCCCGCGAGCGTGCCCGCCAGCATCAGGTCGTTGAAGTCGCCGAGATGGCCGATGCGGAACACCCGGCCCTTCAGCCGCCCGAGGCCCTGGCCCAGCGACATGTCCCATCCGTCGAGCACGACCTCGCGGAACCGGTCGGCGTCGTGGCCCACGGGCATCAGGACCGCGGTCAGCGAGTTGGAGCGCTCGGCCGGGTCGCGCGCCAGGATCTCCAGCCCCCAGGCCTCGACGGCGGCGCGGGTCGCCTCGGCATGGCGCGCATGGCGGGCGAAGACGGCGTCGAGGCCCTCCTCCAGCAGCATGTGAACGGCCTCGCGCAACCCATAGAGGAGATTGGTCGCGGGCGTGTAGGGGAAGAAGCCGGACGCGTTCGGGCCGAGCATGGCGCTCCAGTCCCAGTAGGAGCGCACGGAGCGAGATTCCGCATGAGCCGCGAGCGCCTTCCCGCTGATCGCGTTGAAGGAAAGCCCCGGCGGCAGCATCAGCCCCTTCTGCGAGCCGGCCACGGTCACGTCGACGCCCCATTCGTCGTGCCGGTAGTCGATCGAGCCGAGGGACGAGATCGTGTCGACCATGAACAGCGCGCCATGGCCGGCGGCGTCGATCGCCCGGCGCAGCGCGGGGATGTCCGTCGCCACGCCGGTCGAGGTCTCGTTGTGGACGACGCAGACCGCGCGGATCGCGCCGCCACCGTCGGCGCGCAGCCGCTCCTCCAGCGCCGCGGCCGGCACGCCGGAGCGCCAGTCGCCGGGGACGAACTCCACCTCCAGGCGCAGCCGCGTCGCGAGCTCGCGCCAGAGCGTCGCGAAATGCCCGGTCTCGAACATCAGCACCCGGTCGCCGGGGGACAGCGTGTTGACCAGCGCCGCCTCCCAGGCGCCGGTGCCCGACGCGGGGTAGACCACGACGGGCCCGGCCGTGCGGAAGACCGTGCGCACGCCCTCCAGCACCTCGCGGCCGAGCGCCTGGAACCCGGGGCCGCGATGGTCGATCGTCGGCATGTCCATGGCGCGCAGGACGCGGTCCGGGACGTTGGTCGGCCCGGGGATCTGGAGGAAGTGCCGCCCCGCGCGCCGCGGGGCGTGGTTGCCGCGTTTCGTGTCGCCCACCGTGTTCGCTCCTGCCTCGCCCCCGCGCGCCCGCTATAGTCGCGCCCTCGCAGCAGCATCAGCCGAGCAGCCCCATGCGCGCAACCGCCCTCGCCGCCGCCCTCCTCGCGACCGCCATCGCGGCACCCCTCCTCGCGGCGCCCGACGCCGCCGCGAGGCCTCAGCCCTGCGGCCCGGTCGACCATGCCGGGGCGCTCCACCGCGCCTGGGTGGCGCGCAGCCCTGCCGCGGGGCCCGGCGAGGCGATCTCCGCCGAGGAGGCGCTCTGCGTGCAGCGCGCGCTGGTGGCGCGGCTGCGGACGCACGAGGGCCGCCCCGTCGGCTGGAAGGTCGGCCTCACCTCGCCGCAGGCCCAGCAGGCGCTGGGCGTTT
>CANMWW010000475.1 GCA_947500965.1 Alphaproteobacteria bacterium | reverse complement strand
CGCGCTGCGCGGCGAGACGCATGACGGGCACGACCATGTCGCCGCCGCCCTCGCCGCGGGCGCGTCCGCCGCGATCGTCTCGCGGCTTCCGGACGGCCTGCCGCCGGGCGCGGCGCTGCTGCGCGTGCCGGACACGTTCGAGGCCCTCGTGCGCCTCGCCACGGCCGCGCGCGCGCGGGCGGGCGCCACGCGCTCGGTCGCCGTCACGGGCAGCGCCGGCAAGACCAGCACCAAGGACGCGCTGCGCCACGTGCTCTCCGCGCAGGCGCCGACGCATGGCGCGGCGGCAAGCTTCAACAACCACGTGGGCGTCCCGGTCACGCTCGCGCGCCTGCCCCGCGACGCCGCCTACGCGGTCTACGAGGTCGGCATGAACCACGCGGGCGAGATCGCGCCGCTCGTGCGCATGGTCCGGCCGCATGTCGCCGTGGTCACAACCGTCTCGCACGCGCATAGCGGCAACTTCGCCGACGGCATCGACGGCGTCGCGCGCGCCAAGGCCGAGGTCTTCGCCGCCGGCGGCGAGGCCGCGATCGTCAACCGGGACATCGCGCAGCATGGCGTGCTCGCCGACGAGGCGCGGAGGCGCGGCTTCGCGCGCGTCCTCGGCTTCGGCGAGCACCCGCGGGCGGAGTTCAGGCTCGCGGCGACGCGACCCGAAGGCGGCGGCATCGCCGTCGACGCCGAGATCGAGGGACGGCGGCTCTCCTACCTCGTCGGCGCGCCTGGGCGGCACTGGGCGATGAACTCGCTGGCAGTGCTCGCCGCCGCGCGCGCGCTCGGCGCCGACATGGAGGCCGCGGCGGCGTCCCCCGCCACGGTCGCGGCGCCGAAGGGACGCGGCGAGCAGCGCCACCTCGGCCCGCCCGGGAGGCGCTTCCTGCTCCTCGACGAATCCTACAACGCCAACCCGGCCTCGATGCGCGCGGCGCTCGACGTCGTCGCGGGCCTCGCGCCCGGGCCCGGCGGCCGCCGGATCGCCGTGCTCGGCGACATGCTCGAGCTCGGCCCGGAGGCCGACGCGCTGCATGCGGGCCTCGCGGCCCCGGTCGAGGCGGCCGCGATCGACCTCGCCTTCACCTGCGGCACGCACATGCGCCGGCTGCACGAGGCCCTGCCCGCGCGGCTGCGCGGCGCGCACGCACCCGATTCCGCGTCGCTCGCGGCCATGGTCGCCGCGGAGATGCGCGGCGGCGACGTGGTCGTCGTCAAGGGATCGCTCGGCAGCCGCATGCAGCGCGTGGTCGACGCGCTCGACGCGCTCGACGCCGGCCGCGCGACGGCCTGAAGGAAGGACAGGATGCTCCACTGGCTCTCCCTGCAGTTCTCCGACCAGGTCGGACCGCTCAACCTCTTCCGCTACATCACCTTCCGCTCGGGCGGCGCGGTCGTCACCGCGCTGCTGGTGAGCTTCGTCTTCGGGCCCGGGATCATCCGCTGGCTCAAGTCGCGCCAGCCCGGCGCGACCGTGCGCGAGGACACGCCCGAGACGCATCTCGCCAAGAAGGGCACGCCGACCATGGGAGGCGTGCTGATCCTTCTCGCCGTGGCCGTGTCGACGCTGCTCTGGGCCGACCTGCGCAATGGCTACGTCTGGGCCGTGCTGATGGTGACCTGCGGCTTCGGCCTGATCGGCTTCTACGACGACTACCGCAAGCTGACGCGTCGCGGGCGCGGCATCAGCGCGCGCACGAAGTTCGCGCTGCAGGTCCTGCTGGGGCTGCTCGCGGCGTCCTGGATCGTATGGGTCATGCCCGAGCGCGACTCCCTCTCCACCTCCCTCGCCATGCCCTTCTTCAAGACCGTCCTGCTCGACCTCGGGATCGGCTTCTACGTCTTCGCCGCCTTCGTGATGGTCGGCGCGTCGAATGCCGTGAACCTGACCGACGGGCTCGACGGGCTCGCCATCGTGCCGGTCGCGATCGCGGCCGCCTGCTTCGCCGCCTTCGCCTACGTCGTCGGCAACGTCGTGTTCTCGAACTACCTGCTGATCCACTACGTGCCGGGGAGCGGAGAGCTCACCGTCCTGTGCGCCGCCATCGTCGGCGCGGCCCTCGGGTTCCTGTGGTTCAACGCGCCGCCGGCCATGGTCTTCATGGGCGACACGGGCTCGCTGTCGATGGGCGGCGCGCTCGGCGCGATCGCCGTGGTGACCAAGCACGAGATCGTGCTGGCGATCGTCGGCGGGCTCTTCGTCGTCGAGACCGTCTCGGTCATCGTCCAGGTCGCCTCGTTCAAGCTCACGGGCAAGCGCGTGTTCATGATGGCGCCGCTCCACCACCACTTCGAGAAGAAGGGATGGAAGGAGCCGACGATCGTCATCAGGTTCTGGATCATCGCGATGATCCTGGCGCTTGCCGGCCTTTCCACCCTGAAGCTGAGGTGACGATGGCCCCCGTCCCCGTCGGCTGCTTCGCGGGCGCCCGGGTCGTGGTGCTCGGGCTCGGGAGGTCCGGCATCGCCGCGGCCGAGGCGCTGCGCGCGGGCGGGGCCGAGGTCCTGGCCTGGGACGACGGCGAGGCGGCGCGCGCGGCGGCCGCGGCGCGCGGCATCGCCTGCGCCGATCCCGCGTCCGCCGACTGGTCGACGCTGCGCGCGCTGGTGATCAGCCCGGGCATCCCGCACCTCCACCCCGCGCCGCACCCGCTCGCGGCCCGAGCCCGCGCGGCGGGCGTCGAGGTCATCGGGGACATCGAGCTCCTCGCGCGCAGCGCAGCGCCCGCGCGATGGATCGGCATCACCGGGACCAACGGCAAGTCGACGACGACCGCGCTGGTCGGCCATGTCCTGGCCCATGCCGGGCTCGCCTGCGCCGTCGGCGGCAACATCGGCGTTCCCGCGCTCTCGCTGCCGCGGCAGGACGCGGACGGCACCTACGTGCTCGAGATGTCGAGCTACCAGCTCGAGCTCTGCCCCTCGGCGCGCTTCGACGTCGCGGTGCTGCTCAACGTCACGCCCGACCACCTGGACCGCCATGGCGGCATGGAGGGCTACGTCGCCGCGAAGCTGCGCATCTTCGACGCGGGCGGCGGCTGCGGCCTCGCCATCGT
>CANMWW010000474.1 GCA_947500965.1 Alphaproteobacteria bacterium | reverse complement strand
GCTGCGCACCCGCGCGGCCGGCGAGGGCACGCTGCTCGCCGAGGTCGCGCGGCTGATGGAGGCCGCGGAGCGGGGGCAGGGGCGCTTCGTCGCGCTCGCCGACCGCGTGGCGCGGCTCTACGCGCCGGTGGTCCATGTCGCGGGCGCCCTGACCTTCCTGCTCTGGTTCGTGGTGCTCGATGCGCCCGCGCACCAGGCGCTGCTGAACGCGGCGGCGGTCCTGATCATCACCTGCCCCTGCGCCCTCGCCCTTGCGGTGCCGGTGGTGCAGGTCGTGGCATCGGCCAGGCTCATGCGCTCCGGGATCCTCATGAAGTCGGCCACGGCGCTCGAGCGGCTCGCGGCGATCGACATGGTCGCGCTCGACAAGACGGGCACGCTGACCCAGGGGCGCCCGGTCCTCGTCTCCTCGCCGGGCGCGGAGGAACTTCTGCTCGCGGCGTCGATGGCGCAGGCCAGCCGCCACCCGCTCTCCATCGCGCTCGCGGCCGCCGCGCCCGGGGCGCGGCTCGCGGAGGGCGTCGCCGAGCGCCCGGGCGAGGGCCTGGCGCTCGCCTCGGCCGAGGGCGAGGTCCGGCTGGGCAACCGCGCCTTCTGCGGCGTCGCCGGCGAGCCGGTGGCGGGCGTCGACGAGCTCGAGCTGTGGCTCGCGCGGCCTGGCCGCAAGGCCGTGCGCTTCGGCTTCCGCGACGAGTTGCGCGAGGACGCCGCCGAGGCCATCGCCGCGCTGCGCGACCGCGGCCTCGAGCTGGTCCTGCTCTCCGGCGACCGGCCCGCCGTGGTCGAGATGGTCGCCGCGCGGGTCGGCATCGCCGCGCGTGAAGGGGGGCTCAGGCCGGGGGACAAGCTGCGCAGGCTTGAGGAACTGGCCGCGCGCGGGCGCAGGGTGCTGATGGCCGGCGACGGGATCAACGACGCGCCCGCCCTGGCCGCGGCGCATGCCTCGATCTCGCCGTCCAGCGCCGCGGACATCGCGCGCAACGCCGCGGACTTCGTCTTCCAGGGCGCGCGGCTGGGCGCGGTGGCCGAGGCCATCGACGTCGCCCGCGCGGCGCGGCGGCTGGCCGGGCAGAACCTGCTCCTTGCGCTCGCCTACAACCTGCTGGCGGTGCCGCTCGCTGTCGCAGGGCATGTCACACCCCTTGTCGCTGCGGTCGCGATGTCCAGTTCCTCGCTGGTCGTGATCGCGAACGCCCTGCGCCTGTCGCGGGGAAGGACTGGCCCGTGAACTCCCTCCTGCTCCTCATACCCCTCGCGATCCTGCTCGGGATGCTCGGCCTCGCCGCGTTCCTGTGGGCCCTGCGCTCGGGGCAGTTCGACGACCTCGACGGCGCGGCGCAGCGCGTCCTGCTCGACGAGGAAGGCACCAGGCCGAAGACCCCAGGGAGGAAGCCATGAACGATTTCGTCAGTTCCTGCGTGATGGGCGGGTTCGTCTCGCTGCTCGGCCTCGTCGGCCTGTTCATGGCCTCGCGCGCCCATGACGCCGCGGTGCACGGCTTCGGCCTCGGCGTCTTCGCCTTCGCCGTGCTCTTCGTCTTCCTGCTGGTGAAGCGCGCCTGGGACGCCGCCGACGCGCGGCGCTGAGCCAGCACCAGCCGCGGCGTCAGGCCCCCGTGGCCTTGCCCGCGGCCAGCGTGGCCGCGTCCTCGCGCAGGCGCGTCTCGGCAAGCTCGCCCGCGGCCTCGAGGATCGGGTAGGCGACCGAGGTCAGGTGGCTGTTCACGCGCTTGAGGTCGCGCACCACGTCGAGGTGGATGGCGCTGGACTCGATCGATTCCGGGCGACCCTCGCGCAACCTTCGGAAATGGCTGTCCGCGGCGGAGAGCTCGGCCTCGCGCAGCGCCGTCTTCTCGCGCAGCAGCCGGCGCGCGAGCGCCGGGTCGCGGGACATGAAGACGTTGAAGGCCAGCTGCAGATTGTCGAGGACGCGCGCGTGGAACGCCTTCAGCTCCTCGAGCCCCTCGGCGGAGAAGGCGACGCGGTTGCGTATCTTCTTGCTCGCGAGCTCCATCAGGTTCTTGTCGACGATGTCACCCACGTGCTCGAGGTTGGTCACGAAGCTCAGGATCTCGACGTAGCGGCGGCTCTCGGACTCGCTCATCCCGGCGCGGCTCACCTGGATCAGGTAGAGCTTGATCGCCTCGTGAAGCCGGTCGACCGCGTCGTCGGATTCCTCGACCGACCGGACGAGCTTCTGGTCGTCGCGGGTGAAGACATCCATCGTCTGGCGGAGCATCTGCGAGACATGGTCGCCGAGCGCCAGCGTCTCGCGCGCCGCGCAGGCCAGCGCCTCCGCCGGATGCTCGAGCAGGTGCGGGTCGAGGTAGCGCGGGCGCCCGGGATCCTCGACGCTGGGCTTGTCGGGAAGCAGCCGCGCGCAGAGCCTTGCCACGAGCGGCACCGCGCCGATGAACACGATGGCCACCGCGAGGTTGAAGGCGGTGTGGAAGTTGATCGCGAGGCGAGCGGCGTCCGGCGAGACCGTCGAGACGAGGCCGACCAGCGGCCCGAGCACCGGGATGCAGGCCACGGCCACGGCCGCGCGCATCAGCAGGTTGCCAAGCGGCACGCGGCGCGCGGCGGGCGGGGCGGCGGCCTGGCTGGCCAGCGGCGCGAAGGCGCCACCGACATTGGCGCCGGCGACCAGCGCGCAGGCGACCTCCGGCGGCATGAGCTGGACGGCGGCCAGAGAGGAGACCAGGAGCACGATCGCCAGGGTCGAGTGCGCGAGCCATGTCACCAGCGCGCCGACCAGCAGGGCCACGATCGGCTCCCCGGCGAGGCCGCCGAGCAGCGCGGTCACGGCGGTCGAGCCGCGCAGCGGCGCGGATGCGGCGGCGATCAGCTTGAGGCTCAGCAGCATGAGGCCGAGGCCGAGCGCGATGCGCGCGACGTGGCGGCTGTGCTCGTTGCGCGAGCCCATGAACCAGAACACGCCGCCGGCGATCGCCGCGTAGGCGAGCCAGCCGAGGTCGAAGGACAGGACCTGCGCCGCGATGGTCGAGCCGAGGTCGGCGCCCAGCACGACCGCGAGCGCGGCCGCCGGCGCGATCAGCGCGCGGCCG
>CANMWW010000473.1 GCA_947500965.1 Alphaproteobacteria bacterium | reverse complement strand
GTTCCAGGCGCTTGCGCTGATCCCGATCCTCGCGCCGTCGCTCCTGGCGGCGATCGCGCTGATCTACCTGTTCGGCAACCAGGGCTTCCTGAAGTTCCTGCTGTTCGGCGGGACGATCTATGGCGCGACCGGCATCGTCGTCGCCCAGGTCTTCTACTGCTTCCCCCACGCGCTGATGATCCTCGTGACCGCGCTGTCGATGGCCGATGCGCGTCTCTACGAGGCGGCCTCGGCGCTCGGCGCGTCGCGCACGCGGACCTTCCTGACCGTGACGCTCCCCGGCGCGAAGTACGGCGTCGTGAGCGCGTGCTTCGTCGTCTTCACGCTCGTGATCACGGACTTCGGCATCGCCAAGGTGATCGGCGGGCGCTTCAACGTCCTCGCGACCGACGTCTACAAGCAGGTCGTCGGCCAGCAGAACTTCGAGATGGGCGCGGTCGTCGGGATGGTCCTGCTGCTGCCCGCGGTCCTCGCCTTCGTCGCGGACCGGATCGTGCAGAGGCGGCAGGTCGCCGTGCTGTCGGCGCGCGCGGTGCCGCTGGAGCCGAAGCCATCTGCGGCGCGCGACTGGATCCTCTTCGCCTATTGCGCCGTCGTCGCGGGGCTGCTGCTGACGATCCTGCTCGTCGCGGCCTGGGGATCGCTGATCAAGTTCTGGCCCTACAACCTGTCGCTGACGCTGGCGAACTACGAGTTCGACAAGTTCGACGCCTCGGGCTGGGGCGCCTACTTCAACTCGCTCCAGCTCGCGGCCTGGACCGCGGCGATCGGCACGGCCGTCGTCTTCCTCGGCGCCTACATGGTGGAGAAGAGCAGGGGCTTCGGCGCCGCGCGCGGCGTGGTCCAGCTCCTCGCCATGCTGCCACTCGCGGTTCCGGGCCTCGTCCTGGGCCTTGCCTACATCTTCTTCTTCAACGCGCGCTGGAACCCGCTGGGCTTCCTCTACGCGACGATGGGGATCCTGGTCCTCAACACGGTGGCGCATTTCTACACGGTGAGCCACCTGACGGCGGCCACCGCGCTCAAGCAGCTCGACGCGGAGTTCGAATCCGTGGGCGCGTCCCTCAAGGTGCCGTTCTGGACGACGCTCTGGCGCGTCACCATCCCCGTGTGCTCCCCGGCGATCCTCGACATCTTCGTCTATCTCTTCGTCAACGCCATGACGACGGTGTCGGCCGTGATCTTCCTCTACTCGACCAACAGCAAGCTGGCATCGATCGCCGTCGTGAACATGGACGAGGCGGGCTTCACGGCGGCGGCGGCGGCGATGGCGGTGACGATCGTCGCCACCTCGGCGGTGGTGAAGCTGCTGCACCTCGCGCTCGACGCGCTGCTGGCGCGCACGACGCATGCCTGGCGCCGACGCACGAAGTGAGGCCATGACCCAGGACCTTCCCTCCCACGCGCAGGTCGTCATCGTCGGCGGCGGCATCGCCGGCTGCAGCCTCGCCTACCACCTGGCGAAGCTCGGCTGGCGCGACGTCGTGCTGCTCGAGCGCGCGCGCCTCACCAGCGGAACGACCTGGCACGCCGCCGGGCTCGTCGGGCAGATGCGGCCAAACCGCAACATGACGCAGATGAGCAAGTACGGCATCGAGCTCTACGCGACGCTCGAGGCCGAGACGGGCCAGGCGACGGGCTGGAAGCAGTGCGGTTCGGTCAACGTCGCGCGCACCCCGGAGCGCATGGTCGCCTTCCGCCGCCAGGTCGCGCTGGCGCGCGGCTTCGGCGTCGAGATGCACCTGATCTCGCCGCGCGAGGCGGGCGAGCGCTGGCCGCTGATGCGCACCGACGACCTCCAGGGCGCGATCTGGGTCCCGCATGACGGCAAGGCGAACCCGGCCGACGTGACGCAGGCGCTGGCCCGGGGCGCGCGCTCGCGGGGCGCGCGGCTGGTCGAGGGCGTCAAGGTCACGGGCTTCGACGTGTCGGGCGGTCGCGTGCGCGGCGTGCGCACGGATCGCGGCACGATCGCCTGCGAGGTCGTCGCCAACTGCGCCGGCCAGTGGGCCCGGCAGGTCGGCGCGCTCGCCGGCGTCACGGTGCCGCTCTACTCGGCGGAGCATTTCTACGCCGTCACGGAGAAGATCCCGGGCACGGCGCCCGACCTTCCGGTGATGCGCGATCCCGACGGCTTCATCTACTACAAGGAGGAGGTCGGCGGCCTCCTGATGGGCGGCTTCGAGCCCGTCGCCAAGCCGTGGCTGGAGACCATCCCGGAGGAGTTCGAGTTCCAGCTCCTCGACGAGGACTGGGACCAGTTCGAGCCCCTGATGAAGAACGCGATCCATCGCACGCCTTGCCTCGAGACGGCGCGGGTGAAGATGCTGCTGAACGGGCCGGAGAGCTTCACCCCCGACGGGAACTTCGTGATCGGCGAGGCGCCCGAGCTGCGCGGCTTCTACGTCTCCGCGGGCTTCAACTCGGCGGGCATCGCCAATGGCGGCGGCGCTGGGCGACTGCTCGCGGAATGGATCGTCGGCGGCGAGCCGCCGGTCGATGTCTGGGACGTCGACATCCGCCGCTTCGCGCCCTTCCACGGCAATGTCCGCCACCTCAGGGAGCGCACGGTCGAGAGCCTCGGCCTGCACTACGCGATGCGCTGGCCGCGGCAGGAACTGGTGACCGCGCGGCCGCTGCGCCGCTCGCCGCTCTACGACCGGCTCGCGGCGCGCGGCGCTCGCTTCGGCGCCAAGATGGGCTGGGAGCGGCCGATCTGGTTCGACGCGCCCGGCGCGCCCCTGCCGGCCCATGGATTCGGCAAGCCCGGCTGGCTGCCGCGGGTGGAGGCCGAGCAGCGCGCGGTGCGCAGCGCCGCCGGCCTCTTCGACGAGACGTCGTTCTCCAAGTTCGTGCTGCAGGGCCGCGACAGCCTGGACCTGCTCCAGCATCTCTGCGCCAACGACATGTCCGGCCCGGTCGGCGCGGTGACCTACACGGGCATGCTCAACGCGCGCGGCGGCTTCGAGAGCGACCTCACGGTGATGCGCACCGGCGAGAGCGAGTTCTTCGTCGTCACCGGCACGGCGCAGGCGACGCGCGACGCGGACTGGATCCGGCGCAACGCG
>CANMWW010000472.1 GCA_947500965.1 Alphaproteobacteria bacterium | reverse complement strand
GCCATAAGCCGGTGATCGGGACGGCCGCGATCGACAGTACCCACATCAAGGCCCATCGCTCAGCCGGTGGCGCAAAAGGGGGGCCTTCGCGCAAGCGATCGGCCGGTCGCGCGGCGGCCGGACAACGAAACTCCACGGGCTGACCGACACTCAGGGGCGCCCGCGCGTGCTGTTGCTCAGCGCTGGCAACGTCAACGATATCTCCATGGCAGCCGATCTGCTCGATCATCGCCTGACGATCCGCCGCCTGGTCGCCGACCGCGGCTATGACGCCAATCACCTCCGCCAACGCCTCACCGAGCGCAAGATCCTGGCTGTCATTCCCTCGACCACGTCGCGCGCCAGGCCGATACCCCACGACGCCAGGATCTACCGCTGCCGCAACCGCATCGAGCGCATGTGGGGCCGGATCAAGGACTTCCGTCGCATCGCGACACGCTACGACAAGCTTGCGCGCAACTATCTCAGCGCCGCGCTTATCGCCGCCGCCGTCATCTACTGGGTCAATTGAGTCCAGACCCTAGGCCTGCTCCGCGATGGCGCGCGCGCCGATGTCGGCGATGCGCGCCGCCACCGCGCGGATGTCGAAGGTCCGGTCGGCATAGGCGAGCGCGTTGGCGCCGAGCGCGGCGCGCAGGGCCGGGTCGGCGGCGAGGCGCGCGGCGCCCGCGGCGAAGCCCTCGCGGTCCCCCGCCGGCACGACGATGCCCGCCTTCTCGCGCAGCAGGATGCGCGAGGCGAGGTTCTCCGGCGGCATCGCGGCGAGCAGCGGGCGGCCCGCGCAGAGATAGGTCAGCACCTTCGAGGGCACCGAGTAGATGCCGGCATCGGGCTCGAGCACGGCCATCAGCACGTCGCCCGAGGCGACGACCTGGGGCAGCGCCGAGAAGGGCTGGAAGGGCAGCAGCACGAGGTTCGGCAGGTCGCCGCCATGGGCGCGCAGCCAGTCGGCGCCGATGCCTTCCGACACCACCGCCACCTTGACGTCGGGCCGGTCGCGGAAGCGCTCGGCCAGCGCCAGCAGCAGCCCGGGATCGTGCTTGAGGCCGATCGTGCCGGAATAGAGGAACACCGTGCCGGCGGCGAGGCCATGCGCGCGCGCCCATTCGTTGTCGCGTGGCTGCGGCGGCAGCTCCTCGCGCGGCGCCCAGTTCTCCACGACGTCGATGCGCGCGCGCTCGACGCCCCAGCGCTCGAGGATCGGCACGAAGTCCTCGGTGATGACGATGGCGCGGGCCGAGCCGCGCAGCAGCCGGCGCTCCAGCGCCGCGTAGCGCCAGCCGACGAGGTGCCCGAGCACCGGCAGCTTGCGCCCGAGGATGCGCGCGATCGCGACGGAGTTGATGTCCTGCACCCAGAAGACGAAGGGCACGCCGAGACGGCGCGCCGCGCGCCAGGCATGGTGCTGCGGGTCGAGCGTCGCGTTGGCGGAGAACACGACCTCCGGCCGCCAGGACTCGATCGTCGCCGCGAGCAGCCGGCCATAGGCGAGCTCCTGGCCGAGCCGCTTGGCGTAGCTGTACTTCGCGAACTCGCCCGGAAGCGACAGGCCGCGCGTCTCGAAGCCCGGCGGGTCGTCCGGCCGCCGGGCCAGCGCGCCCTTGGGCGTCTGGAAGCCGGGGAAGTGCACGTGCAGCACCTCGTGCCCGTCGCGCGCCAGCTGGCGCGCGAGCTGCACGAGGAAGGCATGGCCCGAGTAGTCGTGGAGGAGGATCCTCACCCGCGCCGCGCCTCGACCACGAGGCAGTCGCCCCTGCCAGCGCGGTTCCATGCCGCGCGCTCGGCCGCGCCCAGCGTCATCGCGCGCAGCATCAGCGGCAGCACGCGCGCCGCCTCGCGCTGGCGGCGCGGCTCGTCGGGGAAGGCGCGCGCCACCTCGGACTGCGCCCACCACAGCGCCGGCGTGATCGTGCGCACCGATTCCGGCTCGAAGCCGCAGTCGCGCAGCAGCGTCGACAGCCGCGCCGCGTCGAAATGCGTGACGTGGAACGGCACGTGCCAGTTGATCCAGTCCTTGCCGTAGCGCTCGCGCAGCGCGCTCGCCGCGTTGGGCAGGCTGATCCAGAGCCGGCCGCCCGGCGCGCTCACGCGGCGGATCGCCTGCAGCATGCTGCGCGGGTTGAGCGCGTGCTCGAGCACGTTCGACAGCACCACGACGTCGTAGGGCGCGGAGGGCCGCAGCTGCGCGACGTCGACGTCGTAGACGACGAAGCCCTTGGCGCGCGCCGCCTCGGCGGCGACGCGGTTGAGCTCCAGCCCCTCGGCGCGGAAGCCGTTGGCGGCGTAGATCGAGAGGCCACGGCCCTCGTTGCAGCCGACGTCGAGCAGCCGGCCCTGGCCGCGCCGCGCGTGGAACGACACGTCGCCGTCGGCGCGCAGCATCAGGCGATACAGCGGAGACGAGAGGAAGAGCGCGCGCAGCCGCGCCCAGGCGCTGCCCGTCTCCCCCTCGCCGCCGAAATTGTAGTGGTGCTCGTAGAGCGCCTGCAGCTCGGCCTGGGTCGGCACGGGATCGGTCTGCCACAGGCCGCAGGACTCGCAGGCGAGGATGCGCCAGCTGCCCGGCGAGCCGAAGCGGTTGTCGCGCACCGCCGGCTCGACGACGTGGAAGGACTCGCCGTCGCAGAGGATGCAGCTCGTGCCGTTCATCGCCGCGCCTCGCGCTCGCGCCGCTCGTGCAGCTTCGCGTCGACCAGGAACCTGAACCAGAAGGTCTGCAGCACGAAGAACACCAGCCCCCAGCGGCCGTCGAGGAAGCCCAGCCGCAGCACGTAGCGGTAGAGGAACAGGCCGAGCGCGCGCCAGAAGAGCGGCGCGCGGTTGTAGCGGCCGCGCAGCGCGCGCTTCTCCGCGACCGGATCGCCGCTGCCCGGCTGGATGACGCCGCTGCCGGAGGGGGCGAGGATCTCGTCCACCTCGGCGTCGGCCCAGCGGTTGTGGCGCGCAGTCCACTCGCCCAGCGACAGGCGGATGTCGTCGATCATCGGCGCGCGCAGCGTGCCGGTCGCGCCGTCGACGTAGAAATGCTGGTCGTACTTGCGGTCCTCGCAGCGTCCGCGCCCGGTGCGGAAG
>CANMWW010000471.1 GCA_947500965.1 Alphaproteobacteria bacterium | reverse complement strand
GTCGAGGTCGACGAGCAGGCCCGCGTTGACGAGCAGCGTGGTCTCGATCCCGTCGCGCGACACGGCGGGCAGGTCGCGGATGCGCGCATACTGCGCCTGGCGGGCCTGGCGCGCGGCGATCGCCGCAGACACCGCGTCGCGCACCTCCTCGCTCGGCCGCAGCACGACGACGCCGCTCTCGCCGTCCACGATGATGCGCTCGTCGGGCGCGGCGAGCGTCAGCAGGTCCTTCACGCGCCCGACCATCGGCAGGCCGAGCGCGCGCGCGACGATCGCGACATGCGCCGTGGGCGAGCCCTCCTCGAGCGCGATCGCCCGCAGCCGCGAGCGGTCGTAGTCGAGGAGCTCCGCCGGCCCCATGCTGCGCGCGACCAGCACCGCGTCGTCCGGCAGGCTGCCGCCCTGGGCGGCGGTGCGGTCGCCGGTGAGGTGGCGCAGCAGCCGGTTGCCGAGGTCCTCGAGGTCGGCCAGTCGCTCGCGCAGGTAGGGATCGGTGATCTGGTGCATGCGCGCGCGCGTGTCGTCCTGCACGCGCTGCACCGCCGCCTCCGCGGTCAGGCCGGCGTTGATCGCCTCGCCGATGCGCCCGAGCCAGCCGCGGTCCTCGGCGAACATGCGGTAGGTCTCGAGGATCTCGCGATGCTCGCCGGCATGGCCGAGGTCGGCGCGCGCGAGCAGGTCGTCGATGGCGCTGTGCATGCCCTCCACCGCCGCCTCGAGCCGCGCGCGCTCGCGCGCCGGGTCCTCGGCGACCATCTGGCGGATCGTCACGCGGGGCTGGTGCATCACCACGCGCCCCATCGCGAGCCCCTCGTTGAGCTTGAGGCCCTCGAGCCGCTCGGGGAGCAGCGCCACGGATTCGAGCGCCGCGCCGGGCGGGCCGAAGAGGCTGTCGCTCGCGGCGAGCTCGGCCAGGACCATCGCGATGGTCTGGAGGGCCTCGACCTCCTCCTCGTCGTATTCGCGGAAGGAGCGGTTCTGGACGACGAGCACGCCGAGCACGCGGCCGCCGCGCAGGACCGGCACGCCCATCAGCGAGTGGAAGCTCTCCTCGCCCGTCTCGGGCTTGTAGGCGAAGAGCGGGTGGGCCTGCGCGTCGGCCAGCGCGAGCGGCCGCGCATGGGCGGCGATGTCGCCCACCAGGCCCTCGCCGATCGCGAGGCGCGTCTTGTGGACGGCCTCCTGCTTGAGCCCCTCGGTCGCGACGAGCTCGAGAACGTCGCCCGGCCTCGCCATGTAGATGGAGCAGACCTCGGCGACCATGTCGCCGGCGATGATGCGGACGGTCTGGTTGAGGCGCTCCTGCGCGCTCCCGCCACCGGCCATCAGGTCGCGCAGGCGCTTGAGCAGGCGGCGCGCGCCGCCGGGGCCCAAGCTGGTCTGGCTCACCTGCCGCTCCCGCGCGCGCCGAGGACCGCGAGGCCCTGGGCGAGGATCTCGTCGATGATCTCGCGCACCGGCTGCTCGCGCGCGACCATGCCGACCGACTGGCCGGCCATCAGGGATCCGTTCTCGACGTCGCCGTCGACCACCGCGCGGCGCAGCGCGCCAGCCCAGAAATGCTCGATCGCGAGCTGCGCCTCGTCGCGGCTGAGCTCGCCGCGGTCGAAGCGCGCGATCACGTCGCGCTGCACCTCGATGAAGCGCTTCGTCCCCGCGTTGGCGAGCGCGCGCACCGGGATCACCGGGAAGCGCGGGTCGAGCTGCGCCGAGGGCACGGCGTCGCGCGCGGCCGCGCGGATGTAGGTCTGCTTCATCCGGGGATGCGCGATGGACTCGCTCGCGCACACGAAGCGCGTGCCGAGCTGCACGCCGGCGGCGCCCATCTCGAGGTAGGCGACCATCGCCTCGCCGCGCCCGATGCCGCCGGCGACGAACACCGGCAGGTCGTCGACATGGGGCAGGATCTCCTGCGCAAGCACGCCGGTGGACACCGCCCCGATATGCCCGCCCGCCTCCGAGCCCTCGAGGACCAGCGCGTCGATGCCGGACCTGCGCAGCTTGCGCGCGATGGCCAGCACGGGCGCGAAGCCGATCGCGCGCACGCCGCCCGCGCGCAGGAGCTGCAGGCACTCGGCGGGCGGCAGCCCGCCCGCGAGCACGACATGGCCGACGCGCTCCTCGACGCAGGTCCGCGCGAGCTCGGCGAGCTGCGGGTGCATGACGATGAGGTTGACGCCGAAGGGGCGGCCGGTGAGCGCGCGCGTCGCGCGGATCTCCTCGCGCAGGCGCCCGGGGTCCATCGAGCCGCAGGCGATGACGCCGAAGCCGCCGGCGTTCGATATGGCGGAGACGAGGTTGCGCTCCGACACCCAGGTCATGGCGCCGCCCATGATCGCCAGCTCGACGCCGAGGAACGCGCGGCCGCGCGCCCAGAGCCCGTCGAGGCGATCCCGAGCGCCGCCCCCCTGGGTCACTGCCTGTCCAGCCCGTAGGCCGAGTGGAGCGCGCGCAGGGCGAGTTCGAGGTACTGCTCGTCGATCAGGACCGAGATCTTGATCTCGGAGGTCGAGATGACCTGGATGTTGATGCCCTTCTCCGCCAGCGTGCGGAACATCGTCAGGGCGACGCCCGCGTAGGAGCGCATGCCGACGCCGATCACGGACACCTTCACGACGCCGGGATCGGCGATCAGCTCGCCGAAGCCGACGCGCGAGGCGGACTCGCGCAGCAGCTTGGTCGCGCGCTCCATGTCCGACTTGCCGACGGTGAAGGTCATGTCCGTCGTCTTGCCGTCCTCGGAAGAGGACTGGACGATCATGTCGACGTTGACGCTCGCGTCGGCGAGCGGCCCGAAGATCGCCGCCGCGACGCCCGGCTTGTCGGCGACCTTGGTGAGCGTGACCTTCGCCTCGTCGCGCGAGTAGGCGATGCCGCTGACGACCTGCTTCTCCACGATCTCGTCCTCGTCGACTACGAGCGTGCCGGGCTTGTCCTCGAAGCTCGAGAGGACCTGCACGCGCACGCGATGGTTCATGGCCAGCTCGACCGAGCGTGTCTGGAGCACCTTGGCGCCCAGCGAGGCCATCTCGAGCATCTCCTCGTACGTGATCTTCTCCAGCTTCCGCGCCCGGG
>CANMWW010000470.1 GCA_947500965.1 Alphaproteobacteria bacterium | reverse complement strand
TCTATCGCGGGGAGCAGGGACTGCCGGTGGAGACGGCCCTGACGCGCTACGTCGCGCGCGACGTGCGCCTCACCTACAGCATCGACGTCGGGCTCTCCCCTTGACTCGGCGGCGCGGCGCGGGATCATGTCATAACAAGTTCGACGGCACGCGGGCCCCCGGCCCCGCCGTCGGCGGGAGGGGACATGCAGGTTGACCTGAAGGGCCAGGTCGCGCTCGTCACGGGCGCGGCGACCGGCATCGGCAAGGCCGCGGCGGAGACGCTGCTCGAGAACGGCGCGACGGTGGTCTTCAGCGACCGCGACCTCGACCGCGTGCGCGAGACGGCCGGCAACCGCGGCGACGCGGTGGCGATCGACGTGGCGGACCGCGAGGCCATCTCGCGCGGCGTCGCCGAGGCGCTCGCCCGGCACGGGCGCATCGACATCCTCGTCAACAACGCCGGCATCGGCGTGCGCGCCGCCGACCGCAAGACGGTCGACGAGTTCCCGGTCGAGGCCTGGGACGAGATGATCGCCATCGACCTGACCGGCGTGTTCCTGATGAGCCGCGCCGTGTCGGCCGCGATGCGCCAGCGCCGCAGCGGCGCGATCGTCAACATCGCCTCGGTCCTCGGCCTCGTGCCGATGCGCCTGCAGAGCTCCTATGTCGCCGCCAAGTCCGGCGTGGTGAACCTGACGCGCAGCATGGCCATCGAGCTCGCGAAGGACGGGATCCGCGTCAACGCGGTCGCGCCCGGCTCGACGGCGACGGAGGGCTGGCAGCGCTGGATCGAGGACCCGTCGAGCGAGGTCCAGGACCTGCACCGCAGCCTCATGTCGCACATCCCGATGGGGCGTCCCGCCTCGACGCGCGAGATCGCCAACGGCGTGCTCTTCCTGAGCTCGCCGGCGGCCTCCTACGTCACCGGCCACACGCTCGTGGTCGATGGCGGGTGGACCGCGGGCTACGCCCGCGACTGGTGACCGGAACAGGAAGAGGAGCGCGCGCGATGACGACGGCAGCCAGGCGCAAGCCCACGGCCAAGACACCTGCCCGCGGCCAGCCGCGCGCGTCGCGCGCGAAGGCCAACGACGCGCTGGCGGACCTCGACCGCGACCAGCTCCTCGGCCTGTATCGCGAGATGCAGATGCTGCGGAAGTTCGAGCTCGCCGCCCAGGTCGCCTGCCGCAGCGGCGAGACGCCGGGCTTCCTCCACCTCTATGTCGGCGAGGAGGCGGTGGCGGTCGGCGCCTGCGCGCACCTGCGCCGATCCGACTGGGTCACGTCGACCCATCGCGGCCATGGCCATGCGCTCGCGAAGGGCATGGACCCCAACGTCCTGATGGCCGAGCTCTACGGCAAGGGCGACGGCTGCTGCGGCGGGCGCGGCGGCACCATGCACCTCTACGACCCGAGCGTCGGCCTCTTCGGCACCAACGGCCTCGTCGGCGGCGGCATCCCCTCGGCGGTCGGCGCGGCGATCTCGGCGAAGCACCGCAAGACCGGCGACGTCGCGGTGGCGTTCTTCGGCGACGGCGCGACCAACCACGCGGCGTTCCACGAATCGCTGAACTTCGCGGGCTTCATGCGCGCGCCGGTGATCTTCGTGTGCGAGAACAACCTCTACGCGACGGCGACGGCGCTGAGCAACGTGACCCTCAACCCGGAGATCGCCACCCGGGCGGCGGCCTACGGCATCCCGGGCGTCGCGGTCGACGGCAACGACGTCGTCGCGATGTGGCGCGCCATGAAGGTGGCGACCGAGCGCGCGCGGCGCGGCGAGGGGCCGACGCTGATCGAGGCCAAGACCTACCGCACGGTCGGCCACCACGAGGGCGACCCCGTGACCGGCATCTACCGCACCCAGGCGGAGGTGGACGAGTGGGCGAAGCGCTGCCCGATCAGGAAGCTGCGCGACACGCTCGTGGACGAACTCGAGCTCGCGAAGCCGAAGGAACTCGACGCGATCGACGCCGAGATCGACCGCGCGGTGGCCGGCGCGATCGACTTCGCGCGCAAGTCGCCGGAGCCCGATCCGCACGCCTATGCGCGGCATGTCTTCGCGGACCAGATCAACCCCGCCGAGGCCATGCTGCCGGGCGCCGAGAAGAGCGGCGGGCCCGAGACGAGCTGGCTCGACGCCGTGCGCGACGGCATCGCCGAGGAGATGCGCCGCAACCGCGACATCATCTATTTCGGCGAGGGCACGGGCGAACGCGGCGGCACCTTCGCGCACACCAAGGGCCTGTGGCAGGAATTCGGCGCCGACCGGATGGTCGACACGCCGATCTCCGAGCTCGGCTTCACCGGCGCGTCTCTGGGCTCCTCGGCGACCGGCGTGCGCTGCATCGCCGACCTGATGTTCGCCGACTTCCTCTTCGAGGCGGCCGGGCAGATCGCGCTGCAGGCCGCGAAGCTGCGCTACATGTCGAACGGGCGCATGCACGCGCCGATGGTGGTGCGCGTGGGCTCCGGCGCGGTGCGCTCGGCCGGCCCGCACCACAGCGGCACCTACCATCCCGCCTGGGCGCATATTCCCGGCCTGATCGTCTGCATGCCCTCGACGCCCGCGGACGCCAAGGGCCTGATGAAGACCGCGCTGCGCGCCGGCGACCCGGTGCTGATGCTGGAGACCAAGGCGCTCTTCGCGACCAAGGGCCCCGTGCCCGCGGGCGAGCATTTCGTGCCCTTCGGCGTGGCGCGCATCGCCCGCCAGGGCCGCGACATCACGATCGTCTCGGCGGGCCAGATCGTCCACCGCGCGCTCGAGGCCGCGGAGATCCTCGCGCGCGAGGGGATCGAGTGCGAGGTCGTCGACCTGCGCACGATCCAGCCGCTCGACGTCGACACCGTGGCAGCGAGCGTGCGCCGCACGCACCGGCTGCTGGTCGCGGACGAGGGCTGGGCGCCGTTCGGCGTGGGCGCGGAGATCGGCCAGTCGATCCAGGAGGCCTGCTTCGACCATCTCGACGCGCCGGTCGCGCGGCTGCATACGGACTTCACCTCGCATCCCTTCGCGCCCTCGCTCGAGCGCGCGATGCTGGTCAACACCGACCGCATCGTCGCCGCCGCGCGCCGCGTCGTCGCGGGCGAGTCCG
>CANMWW010000469.1 GCA_947500965.1 Alphaproteobacteria bacterium | reverse complement strand
TCGATCGCCTATGCCGGGATCGTCCTCGCCTCCTGGACGCGCGCGGAGGGTGGCTTCGGCAGCCTGGCGGAAGTGATGCGCCTCTTCGACTTCCCGCTGGTCGCGCTGGCGGGCTGGATCCACTACCTCGCCTTCGACCTGCTGGTCGGCGGCGCCATCGCGCGCGGCGCGCGGGAGGAGTCGATCGCCTTCGTGCTCGTCGTGCCCTGCCTCGTCCTCGCCTTCCTGTTCGGGCCGGCGGGGTTCCTCGCCTTCTCCGCGCTGCGCTGGACGCGGAGCGCCACCCGCGCCGCCGCCACCCAGGAGTGACGCAAATGATCGCCTTCGCCGCGCCCGCAGGCGCCACCGCACCCGGCCCCTTCCTGCCGCGCATCCTGCGCGAGGCCTTCCGCCGCGAGCCGCTCTACGCCGGCGCGGCGGCGATGCTTGCCATCGCCATGCTGCCGACGCTCGTCGCCTACGCGCTCGACGACCGGCTCGTCCGCGGCGTCGCCGCCTGGGCGAAGCCGCTCAAGTTCGAGGCCTCGCTCGCGATCTACCTCTTCACCCTCGCCTGGTTCGCGGGGTGGCTGCCCGCGGGCTTCGTCCAGCGCCGCCCGCATCGCCTGATGTCATGCGCGGTCGTCGCGGCGGTGGCGCTCGAGATGGCGTGGATCGTCGGCGCGGCGGCGCATGGCGTGGCCTCGCATTTCAACGTCGAGAGCCAGGCGATGGTGAACGTCTATCGCGCGATGGGCGCGCTGGCCGTGCTGCTGACCTCCGCCTCGGCGGTGCTCGGCGTGGCCATCCTGCGCGCGCGCGACGCGGGCGGCGATCCCGCGCTGCGCCTCGCGATCGGGCTCGGCCTCGTGCTCACCGTCGTCCTGACCCTGCCGGCCGCCGGATATCTCTCGAGCGGGGCCGGCCATCTCGTCGGCGTCGAGGCCGAGGGCGTGCGCCGCCTCGCCATCCTCGGCTGGGCGCGCAACGGCGGCGACCTGCGCGTGGCGCATTTCCTCGCCACCCATGCGATGCACGCGATCCCGCTCGCCGGATGGATCGCCAGCCGGCTGCTCGCCCCGGGCGCGGCGCGCATGGCGGTAATCATCTCTTCGCTGGCCTATGCCATGCTCGTCGCATGGACCTTCGCAGAGGCCCTCGCCGGGCGCCCCTTCCTGCCCTTCCTCGGCTGAGCCGCCGCGCGGCCCTCGCCGCGCCGGCACTCGCGCTGGCGCTCCCATCCTGCGCCACCGTGCCCATGCCGCATGGCCTGCGCGCGCAGCGCCCGCGGCTGCTCGCCACGCAGGCCGAGGTCGCGGCGCTGCCCGCGCGGCTCGCCGGCGACGCGGTGGGGCGGCGCTGGCGCGACGCCCTGCTGCGCGAGGCCGAGCGCCTGCTCCGCCAGCCGCCCGTCGAGCGCAGGTTCGAGGAGCGCCGCCCCGTGCTGCTGCCGACCTCGCGCGAGGTGCTCAAGCGGATCGAGAACCTGGGCGTCGCCTGGCTGCTCACGTCGGACCGGCGCTTCGCCGCGCGCATCGGCGCGGAGCTCGACGCGGCCTGCGCCTTCCCGTCCTGGAACCCCTCGCATTTCCTCGACGTCGCGGAGATGGCGATGGCCGTCTCGCTCGCCGTGGACTGGTGCCACGACGCGCTCGACCCCGCCATCCGCGCCCGCGCCATCGACAGGCTGGTCGCCTACGCGCTGGAGCCCGGGCTCGCGGAGTTCCGCCGCTCCGCCTTCTGGACCCGCGCCACGCATAACTGGGCGCTGGTCTGCGCCGGCGGCCTCGTCGCCGCCAGCATCGCCGCGGCGGAGGCCGCGCCGGAGCTCGCGGGCACGGTGCTCGACGCCTCGATCGCCACGGCGCGCGCCGCCTTCGCGAGCTACGGCCCCGATGGCGGCTGGGACGAGGGACCGGGGTACTGGGACTACGCGACCCAATACGCGGTCTTCCTCTGCGCGTCGCTCGAGAGCGCCTTCGGCGGGGATTTCGGCCTCGGCGCGGCGCCGGGCTTCGCGCGCACCGGGCTGTTCCGCCTGCACATGGAGGGGCCGACGAGCCTGTCCTTCAATTTCGGCGACAACCCGGAGACGCCGCGCGCCACGCCGGCGCTGATGTGGCTCGCGCGGCGCTTCGGCAACCCGATCGACGCCTGGACGATCGGCCGGGTCGCGTCGGTCACCGGCACCGGCGTGCTGTGGTTCGAGCCGCCGCGCGGCGGGCCCGCGCGCCTCGGCATCCCGCGCGTCGCGCGCTTCGGGCGCGTCGAGGCGGCGACGCTGCGCGACGCCTGGGAGGAAAAGGGCGCGCGCTTCGTCGCGCTCAAGGCCGGCGACAACGGCGCCAACCATTCCAACCTCGACATCGGCAGCTTCGTGCTCGACGCGGGCGGCGAGCGCTTCGCCATCGAGCTCGGGCACGACGACTATTCGCTGCCGGGCTACTTCAACGCGGCACAGCGCTACTCCTGGTACCGCAACGCCACGCGCGGGCAGAACACGCTGCTCGTCGACGGCGCGGACCAGCCCGTGCGCGCCGCCGCAAGGATGCTCGGCGCGATCGAGGCGCCCGGCTTCTCGCGCGCGGTCGCCGAGCTCGGGCCCGCCTATCCGCGCGCCCGCTCCGCGCGGCGCGGCGCGGCGCTCGTGGGCGCGCGCGGCATCCTGCTCGCCGACGACATCGACCTGCCGGAGGGCACGCGGCTGCGCTGGCAGATGCATACGCGCGCGACGATCCGCGTCGACGGCGCGACGGCGACGCTGTCGCGCGGCGCGACGACGCTCCATGCGCGCATCCTCGAGCCGGCAGGCGCGTCCTTCGTGGTCGAGGCCGCGACGCGGCCGCCGCCGGAGAACCGCAACGAGGGGATCTCGCGGCTCTGCGTCGACCTCGAGGGCCGGCCGGGCCTGCGCATCCGCATCGGCTTCGCGGCCGGCAACCCGCCCGACGAGACGATGTTCCAGCCGGGCCTGCGCCCCCTGGGCGAGTGGCTCGCCTGACGCCGCCCGCCGCCCATGACCGGGACGGCGCGTTTCTGCTAAGCAGTCCCCAGGGGACGCGGCGCCGCGCCGCGCGCCGCCTCCCGGGGACATGCCATGA
>CANMWW010000468.1 GCA_947500965.1 Alphaproteobacteria bacterium | reverse complement strand
GTCTGGCGCCTGCGCCGCACCGCGCCTGGCGCGTACGAGGGCCGCGCGGACGACGTCGTCGGCGTGGCGCAGGGCCGCGTCGCGGGCAACGCGCTCAACTGGCGCTACGTGCTGGCGCTCAAGGTCGGCGAGTCGACATGGAACGTCGACTTCGACGACTGGATGTTCCTGCAGCCCGGCGGCGTGATGCTCAACCGCGCGCGCGTGTCGAAGTTCGGCATCGCCATCGGCGAGGTGACGCTGAGCTTCAGCCGCGACGGCGCCGCGCGCGCCGGCTCCGCGGACTACGCCGAAGCCGCCCAGTGACCGCCGGCGCCGTCAGGCGTCCGGCCCCACCACCCCGTCGATCAGGTTCGCCGCCAGCAGCGCCTCGCTGGTGAGGGTGCTGGCGTCGCGCAGCACCGGGCGCAGCGCCGCGGGCAGTGCGCGCATCGCCTCCACCTGGCGCGCCAGCAGCGCGCGCGCCTCCGCGACGCCGACCGCCGCGAAGCGCAGCCTGTCGCCGGGCTTCATCTGCGCGAGGCTCGGCAGCGATGCCGTGGCGGTGGTCGCGATCTTCGGGTAGCCGCCGGTCGTCTGGCGGTCCGCCATCAGCACGATCGGCTTGCGCGTGCCCGGCACCTGGATCGAGCCGGTCAGGATCGTGTCCGAGATCGTGTTGAACCCGTCGCGGTGCTCGATCTCCGGCCCGTCGAGGCGGTAGCCCATGCGGTCTGCCTCGGCCGTCAGCGCGTATTCCCCCGACAGGAAGGTCGCGATACCCTCGGCGGTGAAGCGGTCGTCCTGCGGGCCGAGGACGACGCGGATCGCGCCGTCGAGATAGGGAAGCGCGGCCGGGTCGATCGCCACGTCGGCGCCGGCGGGCGCCTTGTCCCGCGCGATGGGCAGCCGGTCGCCGGCGCGCAGCGGCCCGCCGCCCAGCCCGGAGCGCACATGGGTGGAGCGGCTGCCGAGCTCGAGCGGCGTCGCGAAACCGCCCGCCACGGCAAGGTAGCCGCGCGCGCCGCGCCTGAGCGCGCCGACCTGGATCCGCTCGCCGCGCCTGAGCGCGAAGCTTCGCCAGGACGAGGCCGCGACGCCGGCGACGGTGAGCGCCACGTCGCCCGCGATGGCGACGCGCGCGCCCTCGGCGTCGAGCTCGAGCGTGTCGCCCGCGAGGGTGAACTCGATCGCCGCCTCGCCCGGCGGGTTGCCGACGAGGAGGTTGGCGGCGGCGAGGGCGATCATGTCCATGGCGCCCGCCGGCGTGACGCCGTTGCGCAGGTGCCCCCAGCGCCCGGAATCCTGGAGCGTGGAGAGCGGGCCGGGGGAGACGACGACCAGGGCGCTCATTCCTCGGGCTCCAGGATCGTCTCGCCGCGCTCGGCCAGAGCGTCGAGGCGCTCGAAGCGCGCGGCGTCGATCGGCTCGAACGCGACGCGCTCGCCGGGCTGGATCAGGAAGGGGGTCGCCCGGCGCATGTCGAAGAGCCGCACCGGCGTGCGGCCGAGCATGTGCCAGCCGGACGGCGCGGCGATCGACTGCACCGCCGCCTGCTGGCCGCCGATCGCGACCATGCCGGCGGGCGTGCGCAGCCGCGGGTTCGTGCGGCGCGAGATGTGCAGCCGCGGGTCGAGGCCGCCGAGATAGGCGTAACCCGGCACGAAGCCGATCATGTAGACGTGGTAGGTCGCGCCGCTGTGGAGCCTGACGACCTCCGCGGCCGTCATGCCCTTCTCGTGCGCGACATGCTCGAGGTCCTCGCCATGCGCGCCGCCATAGGCGACGGGGATGCGCCAGAGGCGCCCGGGCCGCGCCTCGCCGCTCGCCGCGGCCGCCATGGCGCGCAGCCTGTCCTCCAGCGACGTCGCGTCGGCGGCGAGCGGGTCGAAGCGCACGAATAGCGTGCGGTAGGTCGGCAGCGTCTCCAGCACGCCGTCGATCCGCGCCGCGACCACCGCGCGGTCGAGCTCGAGCACGCGCGCGCTGACCGCCGTGTCGATGCGGTCCGCGAACTCGACGACCAGGCCGCTGTCGCCGGCGGCCTTGATGCGGAAATCGCCGCTCACGCGCGCGGGTTCAGCCAGTGCAGCGGCAGGCCCGGCCGCGGCCAGTCCATCGCCACCAGCCGCCCGGAATTGGACAGCGTCACGAAGGCGGTGCGCAGCGACGGCCCGCCGAAGCAGATGTTCGTGGTGTGCAGGTCGTCCGTCTCGACCTGCTCGACGACGCGCCCGTCGGGCGCGATGACCGTGATGCACGGCGTCGCGAGGGTCGCGACGCAGACGTTGCCGCAGGCCTCGACCGCCAGTGAGTCGAAGCGCTGGTAGCGGTGCATGCCGGCGACGAAGCGCCCGCCATGCGGGCTCGGCCAGGGTGCGCGGCGGATCTCGCCGGGGCCGACGATGTCGAAGGCCCAGAGGCGGCCGCCCTCCGTCTCGGCGACGTAGAGCGTGCGGTCGTCGGGCGACAGGCCGATGCCGTTGGGCGTCAGCATTGGGTGCACGACCTCGCGCACCAGGCTGCCATCGGCGCGCGCGTAGTAGACGCCGCCCTGGTCGCGGTCGCGCGCGCGCGACTTGCCGAGGTCGGTGAACCAGAACCCGCCCTCGCCGTCGAAGACGATGTCGTTGGGTCCGCGCAGGGGCCCCATGTCGGTGGCCGTGTAGAGAACCTCGACGCGCCCGGTCTCCGGGTCGACGCGCTCGATGCGGCCGCCCGAGTAGTCGGCCGCCTGGAAGCGCGGGCGCAGCCCGTGGTCGGGGTCGTCGATCCACTCGAAGCCGCCGTTGTTGCAGACATAGATCTTGCCGTCCGGGCCCATGGCGGCGCCGTTCGGGCCGCCGGGCATGCGCGCGACGAGCAGCTTGCGGCCGTCGGGCATGACGCGCGTCAGCCGCTCGCCCGCGATCTCGACCAGCACCACGGAGCCGTCCGGCATCGCGATCGGCCCCTCGGGGAAGCGCAGCCCGTCCGTGATCTCCCGCATGCCTGCCATGTACCGCCCTCCCGTCGCCGCGGCGCGATCCTAGCGTGCCCGCGCGCCCGCTGTCGCGAAGCGATCGATGGCGCGCGACGCCGAACCTTGGCTAGGCTCCGGGCG
>CANMWW010000467.1 GCA_947500965.1 Alphaproteobacteria bacterium | reverse complement strand
GCATCCCGAGACCGAGGCGGACCTCGAGCGCGTGTGGTTCAACAAGGACCTCGACGCCTTCCGCCAGGGCTGGATCCGCAAGTGGGGCTATGGCGCGACGGGCACGACGCCGACGCCGGCCACCGCCTTCGGCTGGCTGGCCCGGCGCCTGACGCCGCCAGCCGCGCGCCGCCATCCCTGGCTGGTGATCGCCGGCGACGCGCCCGCGAAGGACGGCGGCGAGCGCTGGCGCATCGTCGAGGCGGTGCGCAAGCACTACGCGATCGGCTTCGCCCCGCCGGGCGAGGACTGGCGCAATCCCGTGAAGCCCGGCCAGGGCCCCGGCTTCGCGGAGTTCTCCGTGCACTACGCCCCCGACGAGGCCTCCGCGCGCGCCATCGCCGACCGCCTCGGCACCAGGCCGCTCGCCATCTCAGCCCTGATGGCCGCGCCGCGGCCGCTCTAGGAGCGCGAAGCGCTCAGCCCTGCGCCGCGAGGCGCGCGGCGCTGGTGCCGGCGGCGCGGCCGAGCACCGTGGCGGTGAGCAGGCCGTTGCCGGAGAGATAGCCCCAGCGCGACGGGCCGGAGAGGCCGCGCGCGGCGCCGCCACCGGCGAGCAGGTTGGGCAGCGCGCTGCCGTCCTCGCGCAGCACGCGCGCACCGGGATCGACGCGCAGCCCGCCCTGCGTGTGGTAGAGCGCGCCCGTCACCTTCACCCCGCAATAGTCCGGCGCGAGCGCCGGCGTGCCCGCGAAGACGCGCCCGAAGCGGTCGGTCCCGCCAGAAGCGCGCAGCGCCTCCACCTCGGCCAGGGTGCGCGCGAGCGCGTCGGCGGGCAGGCCGAGCGCGGCGGCCAGGCCCTCGATCGTGCCGGACCGCTTGATGCCGCCCAGCGCCATCACCTCCTCGTAGTCGGTGAAGCCCTGCACCGGCTTCTCGCGCGCGGCGTCGAAGATCGTCCACGCGACGCGGCCGGGCTGGCGCACGACCTCCACCGCCTGCTCGGAATAGCCCGAGGCCTCGTTGGAGAAGCGCTCGCCCGCGACGTTCACCTGGAAGCCGCCGCCGCTGATCAGGCCCCAGGTCATCGTGTTGCCGTAGGGATGCGCGACCGCGCCATGGCCCTGGTAGGAGCCCATGTCCGCGAGCGCCGCGCCCAGCGCCTCGCCCCAGCGCACCGCGTCGCCGGTGTTGCCGACATGGCCCGCGTAGTCGGCCTCTGCGATCTCCGGGATGTGGCGGCGGAGCATCTCGCGGTTGCCGCCGAAGCCGTTGCAGGCCAGCACCAGCGCGCGGCAGCCCACCGTCTCGCGCGTGCCGTCGGGCCGCGCGAAGCGCACCGCGCGCACGCGCCCGTCGGCGTCGGCGTAGAGGTCCTCGGCCAGCGCGCCCGACACGATGTCGAGCTCGCGCCGCGCGGCGGCGGCGAGCAGCGCGGCCTCGAGCTCGCGGCCCGAGCGATGCGGCGTCGCGTGCATGCGCAGCTTGCTGTGGCCGGGATAGAGGAAGCCCTCGACCAGCGTCAGCACGACGTCGTGCGTTTCCATCAGCCAGTCGACCGTCGGGCCGGAGGCGCGCGCGATGGCGAGCGCCATGTCGCGGTCGGTCTTCTGCTTGGCCTTGGCGAGGATGTCCGCGGCGAAGGTCTCCGGCGTGTCGTCGATGCCGAGCCGCGCCTGCAGCTTCGTGCCGGCGGCGGGGATCATGCCGGTGGAAAGAGATGTGCTGCCGGTCGGCTTCTCGTCGCGCTCCAGGACCAGGACCTCCGCGCCGCCCTCGCGCGCGGCGAGCGCGGCGGTCAGGCCGCAGGCGCCGGCGCCGATGACGACGACCGGCACCTCGTAGTCGAAGCGCGCCTCGGCGGCGGGAAGCACGGGCATGGGGACCTCAATGGCCGTTCTGCGCCCAGGCGGGGCGCGGGATGGCGAGATAGGCCTCGCGCAGCGCGGAGGACCATTGCTCGCTGATCTGGCGGAAATACGGGTCGTCGCCGTGGATGCGGCGGCGGATGTCCACGCGGCACGCGTCCTTGCGGTAGACGAGCAGGTCGATGGGCAGGCCGACCGAGAGGTTGGAGCGCAGCGTCGAGTCCATCGACACCAGCACCAGCTTGATCGCGTCGTAGAGCGGCGTGTCGTAGCGCGCCGCGCGGTCGAGGATCGGCTTGCCGTACTTGTGCTCGCCGATCTGCAGGAAGGGCGTCTCCTCCGTCGCCTCGATGAAGTTGCCCGCGGAGTAGATCTGGAACAGGCGCATGCGCCTGCCCTTCACTTGGCCCGCGAGCAGGATCGAGACGTCGAAGGGGATGGACTGCGCGCGCATCGCCTCGCCATGGGCGGCGAAGGCCTTGCGGATCGCCTCTCCGACGAGCTGCGCGGTGGCGAACATGCTGGGCGTGGTGGCGAGCGAGTAGCTGCCGTCCAGCGTCTCGCTGTGGAAGCCCTCCTGCACCATGTTCACGACCATCTGGCTCACCGACAGGTTGCCGGCGGTCATCATGCAGGCCAGGCGCTCGCCCGGCTGCTCGACGACATGCATCTTGCTGAAGGTCGAGATGTTGTCGACGCCGGCGTTGGTGCGGGTGTCGGAGAGCAGGACCAGCCCCTCGGCGAGGCGAAGTCCGACGCAATAGGTCATGGCGGTCCCGGGCGGCGGTCGATGGGCGAAGGACGATGGGGCACATCGCGCACCACCGCAAGTGCGCGCGGCCCGCGGCGGAGCCTGTCATTTCCCGGCTCCCCTCCCGTCCGCGCAAGGCGCGGATGGGAGGGGTGGCGCCGCGCGACGGCGCGGCGACGGGGCGGGCAATGGCACCGACGGCCGGTGCGGCGCGCTCAGCTGAGGTAGTGTCTCGAGATCTCCGCGCCGAGCACGGCGTTCTGCTCGATGAACTCCGTGAGGAACTCGTGCAGGCCCTGGCGGAAGACGTCGTCGATGCGGCCATAGCGCAGCCGCGCGTGCATCTGCCCGATCAGGCGATGGCACTCGCCGCGCGTGCCATAGGCGCCGGCGAGCGCCTCGAGGTAGCGCGCGAGGTCGTCGTAGCAGGCGACGAGCGAGCGCGGCATCTCCGGGCGCAGGATCAGCAGGTCCGCGACCAGCCAG
>CANMWW010000466.1 GCA_947500965.1 Alphaproteobacteria bacterium | reverse complement strand
GGTGCTCTTCGCGCTCGTCTTCATGGGCGTGCCGGTGGCCGCCGCCCTGATCGGCGTCGCCTTCGCCTTCGGCTACTGGGCCAGCGGCGACCTCATCGGCCTGCAGCTCTTCCGCTTCACCTGGTCGGTGACGTCGAACTACATCCTCGTCGCGATCCCGCTCTTCGTCTTCATGGGCTCGATGCTCGAGCGCTCGGGCATCGCGGAGAAGCTCTTCGAGGCGATGCGCGTCTGGCTGGGCCGCTTCCGCGGCGGGCTGGCGCTGGCGACGATCACGATGTGCGCGATCTTCGCCGCGGGGACCGGCATCGTCGGCGCGGTCGAGGTGCTGGTCGGGCTCATGGCGATGCCCGCGATGCTCAAGTATCGCTACCACCCCGCCCTGATCTCCGGGACGATCTGCGCCGGCGGCTCGCTGGGCACGATGATCCCGCCCTCGATCGTCGTCGTCATCTACGCCGCGCAGGCGCGAATCCCGATCGGCGACCTGCTCGTCGGGGTCCTTGTCCCCGGCGGCATCATGGTGGCGCTGTTCCTCGCCTACATCATCCTCCACACGCAGATCCGCCCGCAGGACGGCCCGCCCGTGCCTCCGGACGAGATCGACATGACGACGCGCGAGAAGCTGAAGCTGCTCGCCACCGCGCTCGTGCCGGCGACCTTCCTGATCCTGTCCGTGGTCGGCTCGATCACCGCCGGCATCGCCTCGCCGACCGAGGCGGCGGGCGTCGGCGCGCTCGGCACGATCCTGCTCACGATGTTCTACGGGCGCTTCACCTGGAAGCTGCTGTTCGACGCGCTGCGCACCACGCTTACGATCAACGCGATGATCATGATGATCGTGCTCGGCGGGACGATGTTCACCTCGATATTCCTGACCACGGGCGGCGCGCGCATGGTCAACGGCCTCGTCGACATGTGGTCGCTCGGCGCGGCGGGCGTGACGGCGCTCTACCTGTTCCTCATCTTCCTCGGGGGCTTCATCCTCGACTGGGTGTCGATCGTGCTGGTGACGGCACCGATCTTCGAGCCGCTGCTCAACAAGTTCGGCGTCGACAAGCTCTGGGTCGGCGTGATGGCGATCGTCGTCATCCAGACCTCCTACCTGACCCCGCCGATGGCGCCCTCGATCTTCTACCTCCGCGGGATCGCGCCGCCCGAGGTGACCTACCGGGACATGTATCTCGGCATCGTGCCCTTCGTGGCCTGCCAGTTGCTGACCCTGCTCGCCGTGCTCGCGATGCCGTGGACGGCCACCTGGCTGCCGACGGTCACCCGCGCCTTCTGATCCCTGCAAAGCCGGAGACCGGGCCATGAAAGCCGTCGTCTACAAGGCCCATGGCGGGCCTGAGAACATCGCCCTCGCCACGCTCGATGATCCCGTGCCGCCGCCCGGCGACGTGCTCGTGCGCGTGCGGGCGGTCGCGCTCAACGGCTTCGACCCGATGATCCTCGCCGGCATCCCCGGCCTGAAGACCCCGATGCCCCACGTGCCCGGCGGCGACATCGCGGGCGAGGTCGCGGGCTTCGGCGAGGGCGCCGAGGGCGGTCTCTGGAAGAAGGGCCAGCGCGTGCTGGTCAATCCCTACATCGTCGGCCGCGGGATGATGGGCGAGACCGCGCGCGGCGGCGCCTGCGAGCTGGTGAGCGTCCCGTCGACGCACCTGCTGCGCATCCCCGACGAGGTTTCCTTCGAGGAGGCCGCGGCGCTGCCCGTGGCCTATGGCACCGCGCTGCGCATGATGGTGACGCGCGGTCGCGTGCGCCGCGGCGAGAGCGTGCTCGTGCTCGGCGCGACCGGCGGCGTCGGCACGTGCTGCGTGCAGCTCGCGAAGCTTCTCGGCTGCCGCGTCGTCGCGGTGACGTCCTCCGCCGCGAAGGCGGAGAAGCTGCGCGGCATCGGCGCGGACGACGTGATCAACTCGGCCGAGGGCGACTGGGCGAAGCAGGCCATCGAGCGCTACGGCAAGCCGCGCGTCCATGGCGAGAGCGGTGGCGTCGACGTGGTCGTCAACTTCGTCGGCGGCGAGGACTGGACGAAGGCCTATCGCGTGCTCAAGCGCGGCGGGCGCATGCTGACCTGCGGCGCCACCAACGGCTACGCGCCGCCCGAGGACATCCGCTACCTCTGGTCCTTCGAGTACGAGATCGTCGGCTCCAACGGCTGGTCGATGGAGGACCTCGGCACGCTGCTCGCCATGGCGAGCGACGGGCGCATGAAGCCGATCATCCACTCCGTCAGGCCGCTCGAGCGCTTCGTCGAGAGCTACTCGGACCTCGTCGAGCGGCGCGTCTTCGGCAAGGCCGTGCTCACCGCCTGACCCCGCCGCGCGGCGTCAGAGCAGCAGCCGCCCGCCATCGACGAAGAGCGTCTGGCCCGTCGTCATCGCCGAGGCGTCGGAGGCCAGCAGCATGAACGGGCCGACGAGCTCGTCCGTCGTCGCCCAGCGCCCCTGCGGGATCTGCGAGATCACCTGCGCGCGGCGGGCGGGATCGTCCCAGCTCGGCCGCGACAGGTCGGTCAGCACCTGTGCCGGGCCGATCGCGTTCGCGGTGACGCCGGTGCCCGCCCATTCCAGCGCCATGCCGCGCGTCAGCATCTCGAGCGCCGCCTTCGAGATCGCGTAGGCGTTGAGGTTCCGGCAGGGCACGCGGGCATAGACCGAGGAGACGTTGACCACGCGGCCCCAGCGCCGCGCGATCATCCCCGGCACGACGGCCTGGGCCGCCGCCGCGCATGCGACGACGTTGACCGCGAGCAGGCGATGGAAGGCCGCGAGGTCGAGCGCGAGCACCTCGCCGCGCACGGCGGAGCCAGCGTTGTTCACGAGCACGTCGATGCCGCCGGACGCCTTCTCTGCCGCGGCGATCGCGGCGGAGAAGGCGGCGGGGTCGGCGGCGTCGGCGGCGTGGCAGGACACGCGGCCACCATGCGCCGCGAGCTCGGCGGCGACCGGCTCCAGCCGCTCGAGGCTGGTGGCGAAGAGCGCGACGTCGGCGCCCGCGCGAGCCGATGCCTCGGCGAGCGCCCGGCCGATGCCGCGGCTGGCGCAGGTGACGAGCACGCGCCTGCCGGCGAGCCAGCCC
>CANMWW010000465.1 GCA_947500965.1 Alphaproteobacteria bacterium | reverse complement strand
CTCCACGGCCCGACGACCCGCTCGTAGAGCGGCGAGTCGTGGGCGAGGTTGAAGTCGCCCATGAGCACCGCCTCGCGCGGCATCGGCACGGCGGGCCTGCCGTCGGTCCAGCCCGCGTCGTCGCGCGCGCCGCACCAGCCCGCGCCCTCCGATGGCGCGCGGCGATGGATGTCGAGCAGCGCGTCGATCTGCGGCGCGCGGTCGCCGTCTGCGAGATGGGAGAGATGGGTCGAGTAGACGCGCAGCGGCCGGCCGCGCGGCGTCTCGATCACCGCCTCGAGCGCGGCGCGCTGCAGCGAGTACTGCGCGAGCGTGGCGTACTTGGGCAGCATGTGGTTGCGCACCGCGCGCAGCGGCGTGCGCGACAGCAGCATGTTGCCGAACTGCCTCCGGCGCATCTCGACCCTCCCGTCCGCGGCGACGACGCTGGCGTCGATGTCCATGCCCGGGCCGTAGCTCCAGTGGTGGCGCGGCAGCAGCGCGGCGAGCTCCGCGGCCTGGTCCGCCATGCCGGTGCGCGCGGCGAAGCGCTCGACCTCCTGCAGCGCGATCACGTCGGCATGCGCGACGGCGGCCGCGACGCGCGCGAGGTCGACGCGCCCGTCGCGCCCCGTGCCGTACTGGATGTTGTAGCTCGCGAAGATCATCGCCTTCCCCCGTCCCTGCCATGGCGTGCGCCGGGACGATTGCTATCGCAGGTCGCGCGCCGCTCCCAGCCCCTTGGCACGCGTGGCGGCCGCCTCTGCTATCTTCCCGGCGATCAGGACGACGAGGGGACGTGGGCATGTCGGGCGAGGGACGCGTCGCGGTGGTGATCGGCGGCGCAAGCGGGATCGGCGAGGCGACGGCGCGGCTGATGGCGGGGCGCGGCTGGCGCGTGGCGATCGCCGACCGCGACGCCGATGCCGCGGCGCGCGCGGCGGCGCCGATCGGCGCGCTCGCGCTCGGGCTCGACGTCGCGGACCGCGCCGCGGTCGAGGCCGCCTCGCGCGAGATCGAGGCCAGTGCCGGGCGCGTGCATGCGCTGGTCGTCGCAGCGGCCGTGTTCCAGCCCGCGCTTCCCCCGGCCGAGCTGCCGATGGAGGCCTGGGACGAGGCGCTGCGCGTCAACCTGACCGGCACCTACCTCGCCAACCGCGCCTTCGGCACGCGGATGGCGGAGACGGGCGCGGGCGGCAGCATCGTCAACATCGCCTCGATCGCCGCCATTGCGTCGATGCCGGTCCACGCCTATGGCACGACCAAGGCCGCGGTCGTCGCGCTGACGCGCAACCTCGCGGGCGAGTGGGGCAGGGCCGGCGTGCGCGTCAACGCGGTCTCCCCGGGCTCGACGCTGGTGCCGCGCGTCGAGGAGCGTATCCGCTCCGGTCGCTATGCCGGGGATCCCGGCGCGTTCACGGCGCTGGGGCGCATGGTGCTGCCGGGCGAGGTCGCGGAGACGATCGAGTTCCTCGCCTCGGACCGCGCCTCGGCGATCACGGGCGTGAACCTCGTCGTCGACGCGGGATGGGACGTGGCCCAGACCTGGGCCCAGCATGGCGGCGTGCGCAAGGCGCCGCCGCGCGCTCAGGGATAGGCGCGCGCGAGCACCGCGCGCGTCGCGGCGACCAGCCGCGCGAGGCGCGCGGGCGCCGGCTCGCGTCGCGCGGCCTCCTCCATCGGCACCTCCAGCGCGACGGGGATGCCGCGCGGCATCGCACGCAGCAGCGCGACGAGGTCGATCGCGCCCTCGCCGGGCGGCAGGCGGTCCTTCGTCGCCTCGCGCAGCAGGTCGTCGCGGCCGGCCGGGCGCGCGTCGCGCGCGTCGCAGAGCTGCAGGTAGCGCAGCCGCGCCGGCGCGATCGCGGCGAGCTGCGAGGCGCGCGAGCCCGAGCGGTGGAAGTGCCGCGCGTCGAGCGCGATGCCCAGCGCCGGATGCCCGACGCGCTCGACCAGCGCCGCCGCGTCGGCCAGGCTCGCGACCGTCATCCACGGCACGAACTCGACGTCGATGGAAAGGCCGAGCGGCGCGGCGCGCGCGCAGAGCGCCGCGACGTTGTCCGCCGCGCGGCCGGCATCGGGATCGTCGACCGTCGCCATCACGTGGCGCGCGCCCATGGCGGCGGCGACCTCGAGCAGCGGGTCGAAGGCGGCGACCGAGGTCCCCGGCACGATGCGCGCGCCGCTGGCGTCGAGGGCCGAGAGGCCGCGCGCGCCCATCGCGCGCATCGTCTCGCGGCGCAGCGCGGGGTCGGCGAGCAGCGGCGCCTCGCCGCCCCCGGGCTGGCCGTGCAGCAGGCGCAGGCCGACATGCGCGAAGCCCGCGTCCGCCGCCGCGTGGACCGCCGCGTCGGGCGCGAGCTCCGGGACCGTGTGGTAGGAGAGCGAGAGCGCGATGGCCCCGGCCCCCGCGCTCATCGCGCCGCCGCGGGCTTGCGCAGCAGCCGGCGCGCGTTGTCCGCGAGGCGCGGGTCGATCGGCCCGTGGTCGCCCGCGTCGCCCTGGTCCCAGCCGGCGAAGTTCGTGCCGAACGTCAGGCGCTCGGTGCCCACGATCGACTGCAGAAGCGCCAGCGCGCGCGGGTCGCTCAGGTGCGTGTCGAACCAGATCCGCGAGAGCCGCTCCTCGAAGGCGCCGTCCTTCCTGTGCTCGGCCATCGCCCAGGGGCGCTTGCGCCCGGCCTGCGCCAGGCGGCCGACCATCACCGGCGTCGAGCCGCCGCCATGGCTGATCCAGACGTCGAGCCTGGGGTGGCGGTCGAGCACGCCGCCGAAGATCAGCGTCGACACGGCGATCGCCTCCTGCGCGCCGAAGCCCACGATGATGTCGAGGTCGAAGCGCTTGAGCGCGGGATCGCCCGGCGGCCCGTCGATGCCCGCGGGCGCGGGATGGATGAAGAGCGGGACGTCGAGCTTCACGAAGCTCTCGTAGAACGGATCGAAGGCGGGGCTGTGCAGCGGGTCCTTGAACTCCGTGCCGATCGCCGCGCCCCAGAGCCCGAGCTCCTCGACGGCGCGGTGCAGCTCGTCGCGCGCGGCGGAGGGATCCTGCATCGGCAGCGCCGCGAGGCCGCCGAGCCGGCCGGGATAGGTCCGCACCAGCTCGGCCATCGCGTCG
>CANMWW010000464.1 GCA_947500965.1 Alphaproteobacteria bacterium | reverse complement strand
TCTCCATCCGCCGCGGCGACGCGGAGGTCATGGTCCCCGAGACGGGTGGCCGCCAGCATGTCGGCGTCGCGACGCTGCAGGATCTCTTCTCCGGCCAGGTGCTCTTCGTGCGCCTGCCGCACGAACCCGATGCGCGGTCGGGGCACCTGCCCGCGCGCCGGCAGGATCGCTGGTTCTGGAGCGCGATCGCCGATCTCTGGCCCGTCTACGGCCATGTCTTCGTCGCCGCGGTGGCGATCAACCTGCTGGGCCTCGCCGCCTCGATCTACTCCATGAACGTCTACGACCGCGTCGTCCCGAACAACGCGATGGAGACGCTCTGGGTGCTGACCATCGGCGTCGTCGTCGTCTACGTCTTCGACTTCCTGCTGCGCACCGCGCGGGCCTATTTCGTCGACGCGGCAGGCAAGGGCGCCGACGCCGTCATCGCCTCGCGCCTCGTCGAGCAGGTGCTGTCGATGCGCCTGGAGGCTCGCCCCGCATCGACGGGCGCGCTCGCCAGCAACCTCCGCGAATACGAATCGCTGCGCGAGTTCTTCACCTCCGCGACGCTGGTCACGCTCGTCGACCTGCCCTTCGTGGCGATCTTCGTCGCCGTCGCCTGGACGATCGCCGGCCCGGTCGCCTACGTGCCGCTCGTCGCGCTGCCGGTCGTCCTCCTCGTCGGCCTCCTGCTCCAGCTGCCGCTCTCCGCGGCGGTCTCGCGCAACCAGGCGGAATCGGCGCAGAAGCACGCGATCCTCGTCGAGGCGATCGAGGGGCTGGAGAGCCTGAAGGTCGCGCGCGCCGAGGGCCGGACGCAGAAGCTCTGGGAGCGCTTCGTCGCCGCCTCCGCGCGCTCGGCGATGGCGACGCGCGTGCTCTCCACCTTCGCGATCAACTTCACGGCCTTCGCCACGTCGCTCGCCAGCGCGCTCGTCATCTTCCTCGGCGTGCACGAGATCGCCGCCGGCCGCATGACGATGGGCGCGCTGATCGCGGTGTCGATCCTCACGGGCCGCGCCATGGCGCCGCTCGGCCAGGTCGCGGCGCTGATCGTGCGCGTCAACCAGTCCATGGCTGCGCTCACCGCGCTCGACCGCCTCATGAAGGCGCCGCGCGAGCGCGACCCGAGCGAGAGCTACGTCGCGCGGCCCTCGCTGCGCGGTCAGATCGAGCTGCGCGACGTCAGCTTCGCCTACCCGCAGTCCGGCGCGCCCGGCGGCGGCAGCGCCGTGGAGGCGATCAGCGGCGTGTCGATCTTCGTCGCGCCGGGCGAGCGCGTGGGAATCGTCGGGCGCGTCGGGTCCGGCAAGAGCACCCTCGCCCGCCTCGTCACCGGCCTCTACCAGCCGACGCAGGGATCCGTGCTGGTCGACGGGACCGACATCAGGCAGATCGATCCCGCCGAGCTGCGCCGCCAGGTCGGCTACGTGCCGCAGGACGCGCATCTCGTCTTCGGCTCGGTGAAGGAGAACATCCTCATCGGCTCCCCCTTCGCCGACGACGCGGCGCTGCTGCGCGCCGCGACGATCGCCGGCGTCGACGACTTCGTGCGCGCGCGCCCGCAGGGCTACGACATGCAGGTCGGCGAGCAGGGACGCTACCTCTCCGGCGGCCAGCGCGCCGCCGTCACCATCGCGCGCGCCCTCGTCTCCGACCCGCCGATCCTGCTGCTGGACGAGCCCAGCGGCGCGATGGACTCGACCTCCGAGCAACGCCTCAAGGCCCGGCTCTCCGAGATCCTCGCAGGAAGGACGCTGCTCCTCGTCACGCATCGCGGCTCGATGCTGTCGATGGTGGAGCGGCTGGTGGTCATGGACCAGGGCCGCATCGTGGCCGACGGGCCGCGCGACCGGGTCATTGCCGAGCTGCAGGCCGGGTCGATCCGCGGCACGGCGAAGGGCATGCCATGACGTCCCGGCGCAGGCTCGTCGAGGCCGACTTCGCCCCCGAGGGCGCGCTCGCCGCGCAGTCGGGCATCCGCCGCCTCGGCTGGATCGTCTCGGTCCTCGTCGTCTCCTTCCTCGGCGGGTTCCTCTACTGGGCCTCGGTGGCGGCGCTCGACGAGGTGACCCGCGGCGACGGCCGCGTCATCCCCTCGCAGCGCGTCCAGGTGATCCAGAACCTCGAGGGCGGCATCGTCTCCGAGATCCTCGTGCGCGAGGGCCAGATCGTCGAGCGCGACAGCGTGCTCGTGCGCATCGCGAACACCGCGGCGGAGGCCGACCTGCAGGGCAACCGCGCGCAGTCCCATGCCCTGCGCGGGACGATCGCGCGCCTCGAGGCCGAGCTGCAGGGCGGCGACGCCGTCGAGTTCCCGGCCGCCCTCGCCACGGAGGCGCCGGAGATCGTCGCCGCCGAGCGCAGGCTGCTCCAGGCCCGGCGCGAGCAGCTCGAGGCGCAGGTCGCCGTGATGCGCGAGCAGGGCGACCAGAGGCGCAGCGAGATCGTCGAGCTCGAGGCCCGGATCGTCGCCCTCGAGCGCTCCCGCGCCCTTGCCCAGCAGGAGCTCGCCATCGTCGAGCCGCTGATACGCTCGGGCTCCGGGTCGCGCATCGAGCTCGTGCGCATCCAGCAGCGCGTCAACGACATCCAGACGCAGATCACCGCGGCCGAGCTCGCCCTGCCCCGGGCGCGCAACGCCCATGCAGAGGTGCTCCGGCGGATCGACGAGCGGCGCGCGACCTTCCGCTCGGAGGCCAGCACCGACCTCAACCAGCGCAGGGCCCAGCTCGCGGCGCTGACCGAGAAGCTGCAGGCCGACCGCGACCGCGTCACCCGCACCGAGGTGCGCTCGCCCGTGCGCGGGACGATCAAGGACATGAAGGTCGCCACGGTCGGCGGCGTCATCCGCCCCGGCCAGGACATCCTCGAGATCGTGCCGCTGGAGGACACGCTGCTCGTCGAGGCGCAGCTGCGCCCCGCCGACATCGCCTTCGTGCGGCCGGGGCAGCCCGCGATCGTGAAGGTGACGGCCTACGACTTCTCGATCTTCGGCGGGCTGGAGGCCGAGCTCGAGCAGATCAGCGCCGACACGATCCAGGACGAGCGCGGCGAGCGCTGGTTCCGCGTCAGGCTGCGCACGCAGAAGGCGCATCTCGGCACGGAGGAGAAGCCGCT
>CANMWW010000463.1 GCA_947500965.1 Alphaproteobacteria bacterium | reverse complement strand
TGCCCCCTCCGTCGCGCGCCTCGCGGCGCGCGCCACCTCCCCCAGCCGCGCTCGCGCGCGACCGGGGGAGGAGCCTGGTGTTCGTGCGCGTGGGCGGCGGATGGCTCATCCACCTGGCTCCCCTCCCGTCCGCGCACCGCGCGGATGGGAGGGGTGGCGCCGCGCGTCAGCGCGGCGACGGGGAGGGCAACGGTGTGGGTGGCGGGATGTCGGTCTTGCGTCGAGAGGGAAGAGGGGAACGCGTGCCCCCTCCGTCGCGCGCCTTGGGGCGCGCGCCACCTCCCCCAGCCGCGCTCGCGCGCGACCGGGGGAGGAGCAAGTGCATGCCCTGCCTGCGACCCCGCTACCGACCCCGCTACCGACCGCGCGACCGACCCCGCTACCGGCCGCGCTACCGGCCGGGCTGCCGCGCCGTGGCGGCGACGTCGGGGACGTAGGGGCGGCTCGTGAAGTGCTCGTCGTTGGCGCCGGCGGCGAAGCGCAGGCCTGCGCGCCTGATCGCGCCGTCGTCGACCTTGTCGAGCGGGACGTAGGAGCGGTCGTCCTCGCGGCGCAGCGCGTCGTTGCGCGCGGCGTTGTAGCAGAGCAGCAACGTCCAGCGCCGGTGCGGCGAGCGGTTGGCGTCCGACCGGTGCAGCGTGTTGCAGTGGAAGAACAGCGCGTCGCCGGGCTCCATCTCCGCGTGGAAGACCTCGTGGCGCGCCAGGATCCATTCCATGCGCCGCGGGTCGGCCTCGTTCTGCGTGGCCGTCAGCGGCACGTGGTCGATGCGGCCGAGGCGATGCGAGCCGCGGACCAGCTGCAGGCAGCCATTGGCGCGCGTCGTACGGTCGAGCGCGACCATGCAGCTGAACATCAGCGGCTCGAGGCAGCCATTGTGGTACCAGTACCCGTAGTCCTGGTGCCATTCCCAGGCGCCGCCGACCTCCGGGTCCTTCACGGTCAGCTTCGACTGGAAGTGATAGGCCTCGCCGCCGAGCAGCGCCTCGGCCGTGTCCACCATCCGCGCGCAGCGCGCCGCGAGGCCGTAGACCGAATCCCCCGCGCGGTTCCACAGCGCGATGCGCGTGGCGCGGCCCTCCTGGTCGCGGCGGTCGACGACATGGCCGCGCACCGCCGGGTCCTCCTCCATCGCGCGGCGCAGCAGCGCCGTCTCCTCGGCGTCGAAGAGCCCGCGCAGGACCACGTAGCCGTCGCGCTCGTAGGCCGCGTGCTGCTCGCGCGTCATCGCCATCGCCATGCCGGACCTCCTTCCTTGCACCCCGGGCCCATGTTAACCCGCGATCCATGCGCCACGCCCATCCCCGAATCGCCGCCGCCCTCGGCTGCATCCTCGCCGCCATGGCCGCCGCCGCGCCCGCCGCGGCGCAGGACGGCACGCGCGCCCCGATCGAGGCGGCGATGCGCTACACGGTCAAGGTCTCGACCATCGTCGACCATCCCTTCGGCTACGAGGAGAAGGGCCGCCACAGCGGCGCGGGCTTCGTCGTCGACCGCGCGCGCGGCTGGATCGTCACCAACGCGCATGTCGCGAGCGCCTCGCCCTCGCGCATCCGCGTCAATTTCCGCAACGGCGAGCCGATCGCCGCGCGCAAGCTGCATGTCGACGCGCTGGTCGACCTCGCGGTGCTCGCCATCCCGCCCGCCTCGATGCCGGAGGCGGCGACCGCGGCGGAGCTCGACTGCGCGCAGGAGGCGACGCTGGGCCAGGCGGCGATCGCCTTTGGGCATCCCTGGAGCCTCGACTTCACGGCGACGCGCGGCATCGTCAGCTCGATCCGCTCGACGCTCGGCGTCGAGAAGCTGCAGACCGACGCGGCGGTCAACTCCGGCAACTCGGGCGGGCCGCTGATCGCCGAGGCCACGGGGCGCGTGATCGGCGTCAACTTCGCGCGCGTCGGCGCGCGCAGCGGCACCGAGGGGCTGAACCTCGCGGTCCCGGCGCGCTATGCCTGCACGATCCTGGCGCTGCTGCGCGAGGGCCGCGACCCGTCCCCGCCCGCGCTGCCCGTCGCCTTCGCCGAGACCTCGCGCGACCGCGAGCTCGTCGTGGGCTCCGTCGACGCGCCATGGGCCGGGTCGCTGCGCATCGGTGACCGCATCCTGTCCGTGAACGGCGATGCCGCCGCGCGCTACGCCTCGCGCATGGTGGACATCGCGCGCGGCGCGCCATCGCTGCGCGTGTCGGTGCGGCGTGGCGAGGAGACGCGCGAGTTCGACCTGCCCGTGCCCCCGGAGCGGATCCGCGCCACGCCGCGTGGCCTCGCCGTGTCGGGCATGGTCGTCGGCCCGGCCTCGGAGTTCGGCATGCCCGCGGACCGCCTGGCGATCCAGCATGTCGACGACGCCTCGGCCGCCGACGACGCGGAACTGCGGGACAGGGACGAACTCGTCGCCGTCGCGGGCGAGGCCGTTTCCGGCCTCGAGGCGCTGCGCGCGCTGCTCGAGGCCCGCCGCGACCAGGCCGTCGAGGTGATCGTGCGCCGCCGCACGTCGCGCCACGAGTCCTACATGCGCGTCCTGCGCCTCGAGGTCGGCGAGGTCGAGCAGGTCGGCGACTGGCGCTGAGGCGCGGTCCCGCCGCGCACTCAGGCGCTCGCGCGCCAGCCCTCGGGCGCGTGGCGGCCGATGGCGACCTGGCCGAGGATCGCGCCCTGCGCCGGGGACCAGAGCAGGCCGAGGCGGCGCGTGCGCAGGCCGAGCAGCGTCTTCTGCTCGACGAAGGCGGCGACCACGCTTCCGTCCGGCGAGGCCAGCGCGGCCTTCACGACGCAGCGCCCGCCCGCGACCGCCGCGGCGCGGCGCTCGATGGCGGGCCAGTCCTCGCGCCGCTCCGCGCCCTCGCGACGCCCCTCGAGCAGGTCGATCAGCGGCGCGAGCGCCGGCGCCGCGCCGCGCGTCGACAGGCCGGCGTCGATCGCGAGCCCTGTCAGCGCGCAGCCCAGCGCGTCGTCGGGATGGAGCATGCGACCGCTCCAGGCGCAGCGCGTCGCCTCCGCCGGAAGGCAGTGCCGCCCGCCGCGCGAGGCGATCGCCTCCTCGGCGAGGCAGCGCCGGCCGGAGACGCTGCTCGGCACGAGAAGCCGCCGCAGCGCGAGGCGCCC
>CANMWW010000462.1 GCA_947500965.1 Alphaproteobacteria bacterium | reverse complement strand
GGTGATCGCGGCCAGGTCGGTCGGCTCGCTGTTGATGAAGTAGTCGGCGCGGAATCCGTTCCGGATCGCGGCCAGCGTGCCGACGCCGCCCTGGAGCTCGCCGACGACATAGGTCAGCACCACGTCGCCCCTGAGCCGCACCCCCGCGTCGACCAGCGTCTTGACCGCGCAGAAGGACGCAGCGTCGCCCGCCTTCATGTTCGACACGCCGATGCCGTAGACGAAGCGGTCGTCGACCAGTCCACCCCATGGATCGACGGTCCAGCCCTCGGTCGCCGGGTTGGTGTCGAGGTGGCCATTGAACAGCAGGCTCTTGCCTCCGCCCGTCCCGCGCCACGTGCCGATCGCGTTGAAGCGCCCGGGCTCGACCGGGCTTGGCGCGGCGTCGAGGCCGAGGCCGCGCATCTTCCCGACGACATGCTCGACCAGCGCGCGCTCGCCGTCGGTCTGGGTGTAGCTCTTGTGCCGCACCCAGTCGGCGACGACGTCGAGGCATGCCTTCTCGTCGATCGAGGCGAGCAGTTCGTCGGCTGTCTTCATGGCGGCGGTCTCCGATGCGTGGCTCGTCACGACGCGCCGCCGACGGCGACGGGCACGGCGTCGAGGAGCGTGCGGGTATAGGGGTGGCGGTCGGGCGCGTCCGCCGCGCCGACCGGGAAGAGGTCGACGAGCTCGCCGCGGTACATGACCGCGATGGTGTGTGCGAGCTGCCGCACGAGGTTGAGGTCGTGGGTGATGAAGAGGCAGGTGGCGCCGGTGCGTGCCTGCAGGTCCACGAGCAGCCGCGCGATCGAGGCCTGGACCGAGACGTCGAGCGACGACGTGATCTCGTCGCAGAGGACGAGGCGCGGCTCGGCGGCGAAGGCGCGCGCGATCGCGACGCGCTGCTTCTCCCCGCCGGACAGCTGGTGCGGGTAGCGGCGCGAGAATTCAGGCGGCAGCAGCACCTGGGAAAGCAGTTCGCCCACGCGACGGTCGATGTCCGCGCGGCCGCTCGCGATGCCGTAGAGCTTGAGCGGCCGCGAGAGGATCTCGCGCACGCGCTGGCGCGGGTTGAGCGACGCGTCCGGGTTCTGGAAGACGATCTGCGCTGCGCGGCGATAGGCGCGGTCGAGCGCGCCGCGCCCGGAGAATGACCTGTCGCCAAGCGTCAGGCGGCCGCTGAACTCGTTGAGGCCGGCGATGGCGCGGGCGATCGTCGACTTGCCCGATCCGGACTCGCCGACGATGCCGAGGATCTCGCCCTTGCTCACCGAGAAGCCGATGTCGCGCGCGCCGACCACCTGCTCCTGCGCGCGGCCGAGCATGCGCGACAGCAGCGAGCGCTCCCCGTAGCGGACCGTCAGCGACTCGAGCCCGAGCAGCCGCGGCGCGCCCTCCGGCGGACGGCTGTCGACGAGGCGCCGGTCCGGACGCGGCACGGCCGCGATCAGCATGCGCGTGTACTCCTCGCGCGGCGCGCCGAATATCCGCGCCGCGGGCCCGCTCTCCACGATCGCGCCGCGATGGATGACGGCGACGTCGTGGGCGATCCGTGAGACGAGCGCGAGGTCGTGCGAGATGTAGAGCGCCGCGACGCCCGTATCCTCCTGCAGGCGCACGAACAGGTCCTGGATCTGCCGTGCCGTGACGATGTCGAGCGCGGTGGTCGGCTCGTCGAAGACGATGCATTCGGGGTTGCAGGCGAAGGCCGTGGCGATCACCACGCGCTGCTTCTCGCCGCCCGAGGCCTGGTGCGGGTAGCGGCGCATCATCTCGGCGGGGCGCGCGATGCCGGTGCGCGCGAGGAGCGCCTCGCCCTCCGCCAGGGCCTGCTTCTCGGTCAACCCGCGATGGCGGACCAGCACCTCGGCGATCTGCCGGCCCAGCATCAGGGTCGGGTTCAGCGAGGTCGACGGATCCTGGAAGACGATGCCGATGCGCCGGCCGCGGATGTCGGCGACCTGCTGGCGGGTCTTGCTCCTCAGGTCCTCGCCCGAGAGCAGGATCCTGCCGCCTCCCTCGATGGCGTTGGCGGGCAGGTAGCGCAGGATCGCCCACGCGATCGAGCTCTTGCCCGACCCGGATTCGCCGACGAGGCCGAGCGTGCGTCCCCGCGCGATCGAGAAGTCGACGTTCGAGAGCGCCTGCACCAGGCCCTCGCCGGTGCGGTAGGCGAGGGAGTAGTCCCGGACCTCGAGCACGCTGGCCGCGGCGTCGCTCATCGCTGCCGGCCCCGCGGATCGAGGATGTCGCGCAACGCGTCGCCGAACAGGTTGAAGCCGAGCGCGGCGACCGCGATCGCCACGCCTGGCGCTGCGACGCACCAGGGGTTGCGGAACATGAACTGGCGGGCCTCGGCGATCATCAGCCCCCATTCGGTCGAGGGCGGCTGCGCGCCGAGGCCGAGGAAGCCGAGCGTCGCGCCCAGCATGATCGCGAAGGAGACGCGGATCGTCGCCTCGACGATCACCGGCCCCATGGTGTTCGGCAGCACCTCCGCGCCGATCACGTAGACGGGCGACTCGCCGCGTGCCTGCGCGGCCTGCACGAACTCGCGCGTGCGAACCGACAGCACGGCGGCGCGCGCGATGCGCGCCATGCCGGGGGTGAAGGCGACCGCGACCGCGAGCATCGCGTGGCCGGTGCCGCCGCCCAGCACGGTGACGATCAGCAGCGTGAAGAGCAGGTCGGGGACGGCGAGCAGCCCGTCCAGGAGGCGCATGATGGCGCTGTCGATCCAGCGTCCGGCGACGCCCGCGGCGACGCCGATCAGCGTCCCCGCGGCGACGCCGGCGAAGGTCGCGCCGAGGCCGAACATGATCGTCGCCCGCGCGCCGTGGAGAATGCGCGAGAGGATGTCGCGGCCGAACTGGTCGGTGCCGAGCCAGTGTTCCGCCGACGGCCCGCGCAGCCGTGCCGCGGGGTGGAACTGCTGCGGGTCGTAGGGCGCGATCAGCGGCCCGAACAGCACGGCGACGAGCACGATCGCGAGCAGCGTCGCGCCGACGAGCCCGGTAGGGTGGCGCGCGAGCTCACGCATATCGCACGCGCGGGTCGAGTGCGGCGATGACGATGTCCGAGACGAGGTTCGAGAGGGCGTACACGCCGGCGAGGACGAGCGTCACCG
>CANMWW010000461.1 GCA_947500965.1 Alphaproteobacteria bacterium | reverse complement strand
CCTGCGCTTCGACATGCACACGCGCCTCTTCGGCACGACCTACCTCGACACGATCCTGCCGCCCTGGGCGAGCGCGGGCGGGCCGGAGGGGCTGCGCCGCATGCTCGACGACCCGGAAGCGCGGGCGCGCGCCCGCGGCTTCACGAGCGTCGTCGCGGCGGGCGGCTGGGATCGCGTCGTCCTCCTCGACACCCCGGTCGCGCCGGCGCTCTCGCGTCGTTCCATCGGCGAGGCCGCGCGCGAGCTCGGCCGCGACCCCCACGACCTCGCCTTCGACGTGCTGCGCGACGCGATCGGCGCGCCGGCACGGCCGATGGTCATTATCCGCGCCTACGCGCCGGCCCAGCAGGAGGCGGTCTTCGCGCATCCCGGCTGCATGCCGGGCTCGGACGCGACGACGCTCGCGCCGGACGGGCCGCTCGCCGGCGCGGTCTTCCATGGCGCCTATTCATGGGCGGCGTGGTTCTTCCGGTTCATGGTCCGCGAGCGTCGCGCCCTCGGCGAGGCGGAGGCCATCCACCGCATGACCGGGCTGCCCGCGCGCGTGCTCGGCCTGGCCGACCGTGGCGTGCTGCGGCCTGGCGCGCGCGCCGACATCGCGGTCTTCGACGCCGATGCCTTCGGCGAGCGGGCGACGACCTTCGAGCCGAACCGCCTCGCCGCCGGCATGCGGCACGTGGTCGTGAACGGCGCGCTGGCCTTCGCCGACGGCGACTTCACCGGTGCGCGCGCGGGCGAGGTGCTCCGCCGCCGCCTGCCGCCGCGCTTCTGACGCGGTCGCTGGAAGCCCGGCGCCGCTTGCGACTAAGCTCGGCCGATCCTGGGGAAGGAACGCGCATGCGCAAGGGAATGATCTGCGCCCCGCAGCCGGAGGCGGTGGAGGTCGGCGCCGCCGTGCTGGAGCGGGGCGGCAACGCCTTCGACGCGGCGATCGCCTGCGCGTTCGCGCAGGGCGTCGTCGACAACCTGATGTGCGGGATCGGCGGCTTCGGCTTCGCGCAGGTCTACTCGGCCGCGGACGGCGTCCACACCAGCTACGACTTCATGAGCACCGCGCCGGCGGCGACGCGCCCCGGCATGTGGGAGGACCTGCTCGAGGGCGAGACGCGCGACGGGTTCGGCTTCATCCTGCGCGGGCGCGTCAACGACGTCGGCTACCGCTCCGTGGCCGTGCCGCCCATGCTCCGCGGCTACCACGCGATCCATTCGCGATTCGGGCGGCTGCCCTGGGCCGACGTCGTCGAGCCGGCGGTGGCGCTGGCCGAGGGGGGCTACACGGTCACGCCCTTCGTGCGGAACTACTGGGTCACGCCGGAGCGCATGGGCCGCGTGGAGATCATCGACCGCATCGCCCACAGCGAGGTCGCTCGCCCGCTCTACTTCGACGCCTCGGGCCAGCCGCACGCCGTCGGCACGAAGGTCCGCAACCCGGACCTCGCGCGCAGCCTCGCGACGATCGGCCGCGAGGGCATCGAGGCGTTCTTCTCCGGCTCGATCGCGGATCGCATCGACGCCGACTTCCGCGCCAACGGCGGCCTGCTGTCGCGCGCGGACCTGGGGGCGTGCCGCGCCACCGAGCGCCCCGTGCTGCGCGGCTCCTATCGCGGCTGGGAGGTCTGCGTGCCGGCGCCGCCGGCGAGCGGGCTCATGCTCCTGCAGATGCTCGGCACGCTCGAGCGGTTCGACCTCGCGGCGCTGGGCTTCAACACGCCCGACTACATCGCGCTGCTGGCCGAGGTCATGAAGCGCGCGCAGGTCGACAAGGAGCGCCTGATCGGCGACCCCGACTTCACGCCCGTCCCGCACGGGCCCTTCGTCGACGCCGCCGCGCACGACGCCGCGGCCGCCGCGATCCGGCGCGGCGAGCGCGCGGTCGTCCCGCGCATCGCGCCCAAGGCCGCGGAGAGCGCCGACACCACCCATCTCTCGGTCGTCGACCGCGACGGCAACATCGTCTCGATGACCCACACGCTCGGCATGCAGTCCGGCGTCGTCACGCCCGGCCTCGGCTTCATGTACAACGCGGCGATGGCGATGTTCGACCCGCGTCCGGGGCGCGCGATGTCGCTCGCGCCGGGAAAGAAGCGCGTCAGCTCGATGGCGCCGTCGATCCTGTTCCGCGACGGCAGGCCCGCGATGGTCATCGGCGCGCCGGGCGGCAGCAACATCCCGATGGGGATCCTGCAGGTGATCCTGAACGTCGTCGACTTCGGCATGTCGATCGTCGAGGCGGTCGATGCGCCGCGCGTGGCGGCGACGGGCAACGTCGTCGACGCCAGCCACAGGATCCCCGGCCGGACCTGCGACGCGCTGCGCGCGCGCGGCTACGACGTGGTGCGCTCGGCGCAGAGCTACCTCGTCGCGCGCCCCCACGCGATCCTGGTCGAGGGCAACTGCCTCACGGGCGCCGCCGACCCCTCCGCGGGCGGCATGGCGCTGCTGGTCTGACGCGATGGCGGCGCGCAGGCGCGGCGAGTTCCCGGCGGGCGTCCCGCGGAGCCTGCCCGTGGGCCGGGGCAAGGCGCTGTACCGCCGCGTGCACGAGGCGCTGCGCAGGACCATCGCCGAGGGCGGCTGGACGCCCGGGGATTCGCTTCCCAGCGAGGCCAGCCTCGGCGCGCGCTTCGGCGTGAGCCGCATCACCGTGCGCCAGGCCATGCAGCTGCTGCAGGCCGAGGGCTACATCCGCACCCAGCGCGCGCGCCGCGCCGTCGTGGTCGCGCGCAACCCGCTCGGCGCCACGCCGGACAAGGTCGACACGATCGAGGAACTGATCGAGGCCGCGAGCGACGCGCAGCTGCGCGTCCTGAGCTGGCGCAGCGAGCTGGCGCCGGAGGAGGCGCAGATCCTCGGCGTGCCGCCCGGAAGCGACCTGCACTGCCTGCGCAGCCTCCTGACCAAGGACAGGAAGCCGCACGCGCGCTCGATCATCTACTTCCACCCCTCGATCGGCGCGCGGCTGCGGCGCCGCGACTTCGACGACGTCGTCGTGTTCCGCGTGCTGCTGCGCGAGCTCGGCGTCCGCCTGGTGGACGTGAAGCGCACGATCTGGGCCGAGCTCGCCACGCCCGAGGACATCGCGCGGCTCGGCGTGCGCCGGGGCGACCCGAT
>CANMWW010000460.1 GCA_947500965.1 Alphaproteobacteria bacterium | reverse complement strand
TCATGGGCGGCGGGCGGCTCGCCGAGCTCCGGCATGTCGTCCTGCCCTCGGCCGCGGCATGGGTGATGACGGGTCTGAAGGTCTCCGTGCCCTACGCGCTGATCGGAGCGGTGGTGAGCGAGCTCATCTCGTCCAACCGCGGCGTCGGCTTCCTGATCGGGCAGGCCAGCGGCCTGTTCGACACGGCGGGCGTCTTCGCGGGGCTGGTCGTGCTCGCGGTCGCCGGCGCGACGCTCAACGGCGTCCTCAAGTCGGCCGAGCGCCGCCTGCTGCGCTGGCGCGGGTGACGGGGGAGCCGGGCGGAGCGCCCGGCCCCCTGCCGCTCACTTCTCGCCGACGACCACCGTCCAGGGGAAGCGCCAGCGCTCGCCGCGCGCCGCCAGCGCGCCCGGCATCTCCTCGAAGTCGATGGTCTCGACGTTGCGGAAGCCGAGCTCGCGCATCGTCTTCTTCACGTCCATCCGCACCATGGGCTCCATGTAGGGCTCGTTGTTCCGCCGCCCGTGGCCGAAATGCATGAAGCGCATGAACGGGTCCTCGGGCGGGATGAAGTCCAGGTGGACCATGAGCCCGCCCGGCTCGAGCACGCGCATCGCCTCGGCGAAGGTCTCGCGGATCGCCGGCGGCGGCATCTCGTGGATCACCATCGTCGAGGTGACGACGTCGTGGCTGGCGTCGGGCAGGCCTGTCTTCCGGCAGTCGCGCTGCAGGAAGCGCACGTTGCGCGCCTGCGCGGCCGCCGCGTCCTGGGCGGCGAGGCGCAGGCAGGGCGCGGCGATGTCGACCCCGGTCACCTGCGCGTCCCGGTCCTCCGACCAGAAGGGCCGCGTCGACTTGCCGAAGCCGCAGCCCATGTCGAGGATCCGCCTGCCCCTGCGCCGCTCGTTCACCAGCGCGGTGAACTTCCAGTGCAGGTCCTTGTGCTGCTGCATCAGCGGCGTCGTCGAGCGCGCGCCGCGCTCGTAGACGTAGCCCGCGATCGGGTCCGACCAGATCCCGCCGGGATGCTGGTGGATGTCGACGGAGGCGAAGTAGGTCGGGACCTCGAGCGACGGGTCCAGCTCGAGCATGCCGGGCGGGAGCGGCGCGTCGAGCTCGGCCTCGATCTCGCCACGCAGGCGGTCATGCGCGGGCTGCAGCCCCCAGCGCCCGGAATACTTGAAGCGCTGGAGATGGCGCTCGAGCCACGCGAACTGGCGGTAGAGCGGTTCTCCCTCCAGCAGCGCCGCGGCGTCCTCGGCCTCGCGCGGCGGCGACCCGGCATTGGCGGCGCGCGCGGCCTTCTCGCGGTAGAGCGCTTGCAGCTCGGGGAAGATGCGCCCCGTCCAGTGCAGCTTGCAGCCCAGCAGGAACGCCTGGTAGGCCTCGAACTGGCGATCGCGCACGTTGATCATGTCCGTCAAGCTCCCATCGTGTCGTGACGATGATATGGTCCGGCACCCACACCGGCAATCGGGCCCGTCGCATGTCTGACCTCGCATCGGAACAGGAAGTCCTCTCGATCCTCGAGGCGGTGCGCGCCAAGCGCGGCTACCTGCTCCCGCACCATGGCCTCCTCGCGCTGACCGCGCCGCGCCTCGCGCGCGCCTACGACGAGGCCTACACGGCGCTGACCCTCGACCGGCGCTCGCTGAGCGAGTTCGAGAAGGAGTTCGTCTGGCTGCCGATCCTGATCTCGACCGACGAGGCGATCGCCACCCACCACATCGCGAAGTTCAAGGCCGCGGGCGCGACGAGCGCGGACATGGAGACCTGCCTGCGCCTGGCCGCCTTCGCCCGCGGCGCGCGCGACTACCGCTTCGTCGGGCGCCACTGGGGCGACCTCATCGAGGGCTTCGACCGCGAGCGCGCCTATCGCGCCGCGCTCGACGCGCTGCTGGCCGGCGCGTCCTGCCCGCGCGGCCTCGCGGAGGCCGCCATGGCCGCGACCCATGCCTGCCTCGCGCAGTGGGAGGAACTCGCGATCCACATCCGCGGCGCCTACGCCGCGGGCTTCCCCGAGGCGAAGCTGGCCGAGGCGCTGTCGCTGGTCATGTTCCCGGGCAGCGTGCCGCATTTCGTCGAGGCCGCGCGCGTCTGGCGCGACCTGGCACGCTCGGGCGCCATCCCGGCCTCGCCCGCGCTGCGGCTCTGGGCCTCGATCGACCAGAGCGGCTTCGACGGCAAGGTCTGAGGCGGCTGCGCCTCAGCTCGCGAAGTCGCCCTCGCCGCGGCGCAGCAGGACGCGCTTCAGCGCGTCGAAATGGCGCTGCGCGGGGCTCGCGCCGGCCGGCGCGACGCCGCCGCCCTCGAGCCCGAACTCCACCTGCCTGCGCAGCGTCGCCAGCACGTCCTGCCGCACGCGCCGGCGCGGCTGGCCCGTCATGTAGGCGTAGACCTGCGTCTGGCAGGCGCGCTCGAGGTAGTAGAGCCGGTCATAGGCCTCGGCGAGGCTCCGCCCGGCGACCATCACGCCATGGCTCGCCATGAACATGATCGTCTTGCCTTCCTCCAGCTTCGTGGCGAGGCGCTCGCCCTCGGACGGGTCGTGCGCGAGCCCGGTGTAGTCCTCGTCGTAGCAGATCATCGGCGCGAGGATGGCGGCGGACTGGCCGATCGGCTCGAGGCGCTGGTCCTGGAGGAGCGTCAGCGTCGTCGCGAAGGGCATGTGCGTGTGCATCAGCACCTCGGCCCCGGGCTTGAGGCGGTGGAGCGGCGCGTGGATGCACCACGCGGTCAGCTCGATCTCGCCCTCGCCCTCGACGACGCGACCGTCGTAGTCGCAGACCAGGAAGTCGCTTGCCTTCACCTCGGCCCAGTGCAGGCCGTAGGGAATGGCGAGGAAATGCCCGGGCCGGCCCGGCACGTTCATCGTGAAGTGGTTGCAGATGCCCTCGTTGAAGCCGTGCATCACCGCCATGCGGTGCGCGGCCGCGAGGTCGACCCGCGCCTGCCACACCGGATCCGTCGTTCCGGACATCGTCGTCTCCCGTTAGGGCCGCGCCGGCGCCGCTCAGAGCGGGCCGCGGGCCGACTGCCTGCCGAGCAGGTTGTCCATGAGGTGCGCGACGAAGGCGTCGCGGTCCGCCGCGGAGGCCTCGGCCTGCTCCGCTGTCGGGGCGAAGGCGTCGAGGGCCCCCTCCGCCAGCGCGCCCTGCCTGACCAGAAG
>CANMWW010000459.1 GCA_947500965.1 Alphaproteobacteria bacterium | reverse complement strand
GGCCTCGGACCTCCGGCGCGACTCCCTCGACTATCCGGGCATGGCCAGGGCGCTTGCGGGCGCGGGCGCGGCGGCGGCCTCGGCCGGCGACGCGCGCGACGCCGCGGACCTCTTCCTGCGCGCGGGCCGCAGCGCGCTGCTCGCCGGCGGGCAGGCATCGATGGCGGAGGGCTGGCTCGCCGAGGCCGAGCGCCTCGCGCGCGGCGTCGGCGATCGCGCGATCCTCGAGCAGGTCGCGGCGCTGCGCGCGCGCGGCGGCTGAAGCCGCATTCCCGCCACAATGCGCGGCTAGCCGTGCGCGCGCGCGGATAGGCAAGCCGGTCGCGATTTGCTAAGCGCCGCGCGGGCGATCCTTTTCCGGGCGTCGCCCGATTCGCGGCCGCGCACGCGGCCGGCTTCATGTCCTCGTGCGGCAGGACGGTCGGGGAAGATGGCAGGCCATTCACAGTTCAAGAACATCATGCATCGCAAGGGCAAGCAGGATGCCCGGCGTGGCAAGGTCTTCACCAAGCTGATCCGCGAGATCATGACCGCGGCGCGCACGGGGCTGCCCGATCCCGCGCACAACCCGCGCCTCAAGGCCGCCGTCAACGCCGCCAAGGCGGAGAACATGGCCAAGGACACGATCGAGCGCGCGATCAAGCGCGGCTCGGGCGGCGAGGATGGCGCGGTCTACGAGGAAGTGCGCTACGAAGGCTACGGCCCGGGCGGCGCCGCGCTGATCGTCGAGGCGCTCACCGACAACCGCAACCGCACGGCGAGCGACGTGCGATCGATCTTCACCAAGAACGGCGGCACGCTCGGCGAGACCAACTCGGTCGCCTTCAACTTCGCGCGCCGCGGCTCGATCGTCTACCCGGCCTCGGCCGCGGGCGCCGACGCGATGTTCGAGGCTGCCGTCGAGGCCGGCGCGGAGGACGTCGCCTCGGGCGAGGACGCGCACGAGGTCGTCACCGAGCCGGATTCGTTCGGCGGCGTGCGCGACGCGCTCGAGGCGCGCTTCGGCGCGGCGCGCGAGGCGCGGCTGGTCTGGCGCGCGACCAGCACGGTGCCGATGGACGAGGAGCGCGCGCGCGACCTCCTCGCCCTGATCGAGGCGCTCGAGGACAGCGACGACGTGCAGGCCGTGCACTCGAACTTCGAGGTCGCCGAGGACGTCATGCAGCGGCTCTCCTCCGGCTGATGCGCATCCTCGGCCTCGATCCCGGGCTGCGCACGACCGGCTGGGGCGTGGTCGAGGTCGATGGCGCGCGCATCCGGCACGTCGCCAATGGCCGCATCGTGCCCGATGCCGACGCGCCCGTGCCCGCGCGGCTCGTGGCGATCTTCGAGGGCCTGGAGGAGGTGCTCTCCCGCCACCGGCCGCAGAGCGCGGCGGTCGAGGAGACCTTCGTGAACGCGAACCCGTCCTCGACGCTGCGTCTCGGCTTCGCGCGTGGCGTCGCGCTGCTCGCGCCCGCACGGCTGGGGATCGAGGTCGCGGAATACGCCACGACCGTCGTGAAGAAGTCGGTGGTCGGGACGGGGCGCGCGGACAAGGAGCAGGTCCAGGCGATGGTGCAGCGCCTCCTTCCCGGCGTACGCCTCGACGGCGCCGACGCGGCGGACGCGCTCGCGGTCGCGCTCTGCCACGGCCACCACGTGCAGACCCGCGGCCGCTGGGCCGCCGCGCAGGCGGTGGCGCCATGATCGCGCGGCTCACGGGCACCATCGACGCGCTCGAGCGCGACCGCGCCATCGTCGACGTCGCCGGCGTCGGCTACCTCGTGCGCGCCTCGAGCCGCACGCTCTCCGCCTTCGCCGCGGGGGACCGCGCGACGCTGCTGGTAGAGACGATCGTGCGCGAGGACGCGATCGACCTCTACGCCTTCGCCACCGCCGCGGAGCGCGACTGGTTCCGCCTGCTGACCACCGTGCAGGGCGTCGGCGCGAAGGTCGCGCTGTCGCTGCTCTCGGCGCTCTCCGCGCCGGAGCTCGCGCGCGCGATCGCCACCGGCGACCGCTCGATGATCACGCGCGCCGACGGCGTCGGCCCCAAGCTCGCCAACCGCCTCGCCTCGGAGCTGAAGGACAAGGTCTCCGCTCTGGGCGTCGCCATGCCGGTGGCGACGGGCTCCGGAACCGCGGCGCCCGCGGAGGCCGGCGGCGCCGCGGAGGACGCGATCTCGGCGCTGGTCAATCTCGGCTACAGGCGACCCGAGGCGGTCGCCGCGGTCGAGCGTGCCGCGGCGCGGCTCGGGGAAGGTGCTCGCACCGAGGCTCTGATCGCCGGCGCGCTGAAGGAACTCGCGCGATGAGCCGCCGTCCGCGCCAGCCTGCCGAGGAGCAAGCGCGCGCCGTCGCGCCCGAGGCGGGGGAGGGCGACCTCGCCGAGGCGAGCCTGCGCCCGCAGCGCCTCGAGGAGTTCATCGGCCAGCGCCAGGTGCGGGCCAACCTGCGCGTCTTCGTCGACGCGGCGCGCGGGCGCGGCGAGGCGCTCGACCACGTGCTGCTGCACGGCCCGCCGGGACTCGGCAAGACGACGCTCGCGCAGATCGTGGCGCGCGAGCTCGGCGTCGGATTCCGCGCGACGTCCGGGCCCGTGATCGCGCGTGCCGGCGACCTCGCGGCGATCCTCACCAACCTACAGCCGCGCGACGTGCTGTTCATCGACGAGATCCACCGCCTGTCGCCCGCGGTCGAGGAGATCCTCTACCCGGCGATGGAGGACTTCCAGCTCGACCTCATCATCGGCGAGGGCCCGGCCGCGCGCTCCGTGCGCATCGACCTGCCGCCCTTCACGCTGGTCGCGGCGACCACGCGGGCCGGCCTGATCACGACGCCGCTGCGGGACCGCTTCGGCATACCGCTGCGGCTCAACTTCTACGAGCCCGACGAACTCGAGGCGATCGTGCGCCGCGCGGCCGCGCTGCTCGCGCTCGACCTCGCCGCGGACGGCGCGGCCGAGATCGCTCGCCGCGCGCGCGGCACCCCGCGCGTGGCCGGGCGCCTGCTCCGGCGCGTGCGCGACTTCGCCACCGCGAGCGGCGGGCGCGTGGACCGGGCGGTCGCCGACGCGGCGCTCAACCGGCTCGAGGTCGACGCGCTCGGCCTCGACGCGATGGACCGCCGCTACCTGCGCTGCATCGCGGAGAGCTATGGCGGCGGGCCGGTGGGC
>CANMWW010000458.1 GCA_947500965.1 Alphaproteobacteria bacterium | reverse complement strand
CCTGCTCGACGGCGGATTGCGAGCGATCGAGCTCGGCGATGGTCGAGGCGCCGCGCGCGGCGAGCGCGCGCTTGCGCTCGCGGTCGCGCAGCGCCTCGTCCAGCTGGCTCTGGGCGCGCTGCTCCTGCGCGTCGGCGACGTCGACCGCGCTGCGCGCCAGCGCGAGGTCCGCCGCCAGCCGGTCGGCCTGCGCGCGCGCGGTCGCGAGGCCGGCGCGCGCCTGCCCGAGCTCGGCGGTCGCCGCCGCGTGCCGCGCGCGGATCTGGTCGTCGTCGAGCCGCGCGATGACCTGTCCGGCCTTCACCGGCGTGTTGAAGTCCGCGAGCAGCTCGCGGACCTGGCCGGAGAGCTGGGAGCCCACGAGCACGGTTGTCACGGGCTGGACCGTGGCGGTGGCGGAGACGCTGGCCACGATCGCGCCGCGGTCGATGCGCACGGTGCGCCAGGGCGGCGCGGACGGCTCGCGGTCGTGCCACCAGAGCGCACCTGCGCCGGCGGCGAGCGCCAGCGGGACGAGGAGCCACCAGGAGGATGCGCCGCGTCGTCGCGCCATGCCGTGGACCGGGATGAGAGGGACCGGGACTCTGCGCGGCGGGATATCGGCTTGTCCAATCCCGATGCGTTACATTCGGTCACACGGCCCGGCATCCCGCCGGGCCCGGCAAGGGCGGGACAAGGCCATGGGCTTCGACTTCAAGGGCAGGCGCGTCGTCGTCGCGGGCGGCAGCAGGGGGATCGGCCGGTCGATCGCGCTGGGCTTCGCGGCGGCGGGCGCGGACGTGTCGATCTGCGCGCGCGGCGCCGGGACGCTGGAGGCCACGCGCGCGGAGATCGCGCGCCACGGGCGGCGCGCCCATGCCGCGACCTGCGACCTCGCCGATGGCCCTGCCGTCGCGCGCTACGTCGCCGAGGCCGAGGCCGCGCTCGGCGGCATCGACGTCCTCGTCAACAACGCCTCGGGCTTCGGCATGGCGGACGACGAGGCGGGCTGGGCCGCCGGGCTCTCGGTCGACGTGATGGCGATGGTGCGCGCCTCGCACGCCGCGCTGCCGGCGCTGGAGCGGGCCGCGGGTTCGTCGATCATCCACATCTCCTCGATCTCCGGGTTGCGCCCCTCCGTGCGCACGCCCGCCTATGCCGCCGTGAAGGCGACGATGATCCACTACACGCAGAGCCAGGCGGCCGCGCTCGCGCGCAAGGGCATCCGCGTGAACTGCATCGCGCCGGGCTCGATCGAGTTCCGGGGCGGGATGTGGGAGAAGCGCAGGCTCGCGGGCGAGCCGCTCTACGACCGCATCCTCGCCTCGATCCCCTTCGGCCGGCTCGACGAGCCGGAGGATGTCGCGGACGTCGCGCTCTTCCTCGCCTCGCCCTTCGCGCGCTGGGTGACCGGCCAGACCATCGCCGTCGATGGCGGCCAGGTGCTCGGCGCGTGAACGCGCGAGGGCCGGCGACGCGGAGGGGCGCGTGAGCCTCGCGCGCGGCGTGGCGACGGTCGGCGGCTACACGCTCGCCAGCCGCGTGCTCGGCTTCCTGCGCGACATGCTGACGGCCGCCTACCTGGGCGCCGGGCCGGTCGCCGACGCGTTCCTCGTCGCCTTCAAGCTGCCGAACTTCTTCCGCCGCCTCTTCGCGGAGGGCGCGTTCAACTCCGCCTTCGTGCCGATCTTCGCCGGCATGGTCGCGCGGGACGGGCGCGTCGCGGCGCGGGTCTTCGCCGAGGACGCGATGGCGGTGCTGCTCGCCGTGCTTCTGGCGCTCACCATCCTGGCCGAGGCGGCGATGCCGCATCTCGTCGCGCTGATCGCGCCGGGCTTCCGCGACGAGCCGGGCAAGCTCGCGCTCGCCGTCGACTTCACGCGCATCACCTTCCCCTACCTCCTGTTCATCAGCCTGGTCAGCCTGCAGGGCGGCGTGCTCAACGGCATCGAGCGCTTCGCCGCCGTCGCCGCGACGCCGATCCTGCTCAACCTCTGCCTGATCGGCGGCCTGGTCTTCCTGACGCCGCTGCTCGGCTCGGCGGGCCCCGCCCTCGCCTGGTCGGTGGCCATCGCGGGCGTCGCGCAGTTCCTGTGGCTCGCCGCGGCCTGCAGGCGCGAGGGCATGGCGCTCAGGCTGCCGCTGCCGCGCCTGACGCCGGAGGTGCGGCGGCTCGGCCGGCTGATGCTGCCCGCGGCGCTGGGCAGCGGCGCCGTGCAGGTGAACCTGCTCGTCGACGTGATGATCGCCTCGCTGCTGCCCACGGGCGCGATCAGCTACCTCTACTTCGCCGACCGCGTCTACGAGCTGCCGCTCGCGGTGATCGGCATCGCCATCGGCACGGCGCTGCTGCCGCTGCTGTCGCGCCAGCTGCGGCTGGGCGACGAGGCGGCCGCCGCCCAGACGCTCGACCGCGCGCTCGAGGCGGCGCTCGTCCTCGCGCTGCCGGCGACGACGGCGCTGCTGGCGATGGCGGGGCCGATCGTGTCGACGCTGTTCGAGCGCGGTGCCTTCGACGCCGCGGCCGCCTCCGCGACGGCCGCCGCGCTCGTGGCCTATTCGCTCGGGCTGCCGGCCTACGTGCTGGTCAAGGTGCTCGCGCCGGGCTTCTACGCGCGCGAGGACACGCGCACGCCGGTGCGCATCGCCGTCGCCTGCGTCGCGCTGAACACGATCATGGCGCTGGCGCTGATGGGGCCGCTCGGCCATGTCGGCATCGCGCTGGCCACCGCGCTGTCCGCGTGGGTGAACTGCGCGCTGCTGGCGCGCGGCCTGTCGCGGCGCGGCCTGCTGGCGCCAGGACGGCGCGCGACGCGGCGTGCCGCCGGCGCCGTCGCGGCCAGCCTCGCGATGGCCGCGGCGCTGGAGGTGGCGATGCGCCTCGGCCTGTCGCCCGCGGCCGGGCACGGCACGGCGCGCTGGGCCGCGATGGCCGGGCTGGTCGCGATCGGCCTCTGCGCCTATGGCGCGGCTGGCGCGGCGCTGGGCGCGTTCAGGCCTGCCGAGGTCATGGCGATGTTCCGCCGCCCGCGCGGGGACTGAGGGAGCGGCGCTCCCGCGCTCAGCAGCCGCTCAGCAGCTGCGCCGCAGCTGCGCCGCGAAGCGCGCCTTCCCGTCCGACGAGACGATGGCGAGCGCGAGCGCGGCGCTTCCCTCCGGCACGAGCGACAGGCGGTAGG
>CANMWW010000457.1 GCA_947500965.1 Alphaproteobacteria bacterium | reverse complement strand
GGTCGGCTTCTACGCCTCGCGCCCCGCCACCGCGGGACGCGACTTCCAGGGCGAGGCCTTCGAGCTCGCGGACGTGCTGCGGAGCCTCTCGGTGCAGGGCGCGATCGACGCGCTCGGCCAGCGCGCCGGCGTGCGCGATCCGGCCCTGGCCGAACTGGTGCGGCGCGAGCAGGACGCGGTCCAGGCCGCGACGGCGCTGCAGGCGGCGCTGGTCAACCTCGTCGCGATGCAGGCCGAGGAGCGCGACCGCGCCGTCGAGGGCGATCTCTCGAAGCGCATCGCCGCGCTCGACGCCGAGGCCGCGAGCCTTCGCGCGGAGATCAAGCGATCCTTCCCGGGCTTCGAGGAATTGCGCAGGCCGCCGCCGCCGTCGATCCAGGCCGTGCAACGGCAGCTAGCGCCGGAGGAAGCCCTGGTCACCTACGTCGTCGCCAGGGATGCCACCTATGCCTGGGCACTGCGGCGCGAGGGGCAGGTCGGCTTCGTCCGCCTCCCCGTCGGCGAGGCGGAACTCTCGCGGCAGGTCGGCCGCCTGCGCGAGGCGCTCGACACGAACGCCGCCACGATCGAGGAGATGGCGGATTTCGACGTCGGGCTGTCGCGACGCCTGCATGCGACCCTGGTCGAACCGCTCTCCGCCACGATCGGCGACGCCACGACCCTCGTCGTCGTGCCGCACGGGCCGCTCGCGCAGGTGCCCTTCACCGTCCTCTCGACCGGGCCGGCCCCCGACCTGCGCGCGAGGCCGGGCGAGGCGCGCTTCTCGCGCTACGCGCAGGTGCCCTGGCTCGTCCGCCAGGTGGCCATCGTCCAGGCCCCGTCCGTCTCCGCCGTGATCGGGCTGCGGTCCATGCCGGAACCTGCCGCGGGCAGGCTTCCATTCGCCGGCTTCGGCGACGCCTGGTTCAGCGACGAGCAGGCCGCGCAGGCGCGCCGCTCCGTCGCAGCAGCGCCGCCCGGAGCCGGGATCCGGTCGCGCGGCACCCCCCTCGCCCGCCGTGCCGCGCCCGCGACCTCCGCGTCCGCGAGCCTCGGCGTGGCGCAACTCGCGCGGCTGCCGGAGACGGCGGAGGAACTGCGCTCGATCGCGCAGGCGCTCGGCGCGGCGCCGGACTCCGTCATCCTCGGCGACGAGGCGACGGAGCGGCGCGTGCGCACGATGGACCTGTCGCGAAGGCGCGTGGTGATGTTCGCGACGCATGGGCTCGTCCCCGGCGACCTCGACGGGCTCTCGCAGCCCGCGCTGGCCCTGACGCCTCGCCAGGTCGCAGGCGGCGACACCGGCGACGGGCTCCTGACGATGGGCGACATACTCGCGCTGCGCCTCGACGCGGACTGGGTGGTGCTCTCCGCCTGCAACACGGCCGCCGGCAACGGACAGGGCGCGGAAGCGATGTCGGGCCTCGGCCGCGCCTTCTTCTACGCCGGCGCGCGCGCGCTGCTCGCCACGTACTGGCCGGTCGAGACCGAAAGCGCGAAGCGCCTGACGACGGATCTGTTCGCGCGCCAGGCTGCCGATCCGGCCCTCTCGCGCGCCCGTGCGCTGCGGGAGGCCATGCTCGCCATGATCGACGGGGCAGCCGTCGCGGACCAGAAGGCGCCCGCCGCGTCGTTCTCCCACGCCCATCCGCTCTTCTGGGCGCCATTCGGGCTGGTCGGCGACGGCGGAGGACGGCGATGATCGGCGCCGCGCGACGCCTCGCCTTGCGCGTGCTGCTCGCCCTGCTTCTCCTCCTCGCGGGCCCCGGCCTCGCGCTGCTCGGCGCCGGGCGCGCCACCGCGGACTGGCGCACCGCGAGCCGCGCACCGATGGGCATCGCGCCGAAGCCTGCCGACGCGCCCCAGCCGATCGTGCAGGTCTATGGCGCGCGCACCTTCGGCTGGCGCGGCGCGTTCGGCGTCCACACGTGGATCGCGATCAAGCCACGCGACGCGAAGGACTGGACCACCTACGAGATCATCGGCTGGCGTGCGTTGCGCATGGGCGACGGCCTCGCGGTGACGCGCGGCCAGCCTGACCGGCGGTGGTTCGGCGCCGAGCCGGAACTCTACGCGCATCTCGAGGGGGATGGGGTCGATGGCGTCATCGCGCGCATCGAGGCCGCGGTGGAGGCCTACCCGCATCGCCGCGACTACACGCTCTGGCCCGGCCCGAACTCCAACACCTTCACCGCGAGCATCGCGCGCGAGGTCCCGGAGCTCCGCCTCGACCTGCCATCAACCGCCATCGGCAAGGACTGGCTCGGCGCGACGCGCTTCGCCGACGCCGCGCCGAGCGGGACCGGCTTCCAGCTCTCGCTCTGGGGCCTGCTGGGCCTCACCCTCGCGACCGAGGAGGGCATCGAGCTGAACCTGGCCGGTCTCAATTTCGGCATCGACCTCCTGGGCCTCGCGGTCAAGCTCCCGGGCATCGGCCGGATAGGCGCCGCGGAGGACCCTCGCCGCTAGGGTGGCGAGGACCTCGCGCTAGGCATCCGCGGGCACCGGCAGCCGGCGCGGCGCGGCACCGACGACCAGCGGATCGGGCGCGGTCGCCACCGCATCGTCCCGCCCGGGATAGGGCATCGACGCGAGGAAATGGCGCATGCAGGCAAGGCGCGCGCGCTTCTTGTCGTCTGCCTTGACGATGGTCCACGGCGCCTGCGCGGTGTCGGTGCGCAGGAACATCGCTTCCTTCGCCCGCGTGTATTCGTCCCACTTGTCCTGCGAGGCGATGTCCACCGTGGACAGCTTCCACTGCTTGAGCGGATCGCGCGCGCGCGCCTCGAAGCGGCGCGCCTGCTCCTCGCGCGAGATCGAGAACCAGTACTTCACGACGCGCATGCCCGAGCGCACGAGCATCTCCTCGAAGAGCGGGCAGGCGCGCATGAACTCGCGGTATTCGTCGTCCGTGCAGAAGCCCATCACGCGCTCGACGCCCGCGCGGTTGTACCAGGAGCGGTCGAAGAGGCAGATCTCGCCCGCGGAGGGCAGCTGGGCGACGTAGCGCTGGAAGTACCATTGCGAGCGCTCGCGCATGTCCGGCCGCGGCAGCGCGACGACGCGCGCCGTGCGCGGGTTCATGTGCTCCATGAAGCGCTTGATCGTGCCGCCCTTGCCCGCGGCGTCGCGGCCCTCGACCAGCGCCACGACGCGCTGGCCGGTCTCCTCGATCCAGCGCT
>CANMWW010000456.1 GCA_947500965.1 Alphaproteobacteria bacterium | reverse complement strand
GGCCGAGGACGATCTGGCACTCCGGCAGCTCGCGCGCGATGGCCTCGATGCCCTCGAGCGTCCACAGCGCGAGCTTGCGGTCGTCCTCGTTGCCCGTCGCGATGGTGAAGGTCAGCGGGTCGATCATCAGGTCGGAGGACGGCAGCCCGTGGCGCCGGCACGCGAAGTCGTGCAGCCGCCTCGCGATGCGGAGCTTGCCCTCGACGTCCTTGGCCATCCCCTCCTCGTCGATCGTCAGCGCGACGACCGCGCAGCCGAAGCGGCGCGCCAGCTGCATGCGCTTCTCGGCCGCCTCCTCGCCGTCCTCGAAGTTGATCGAGTTGATGATCGCCTTGCCGCCATAGAGCTTCAGCGCGCTCTCGAGCACGGGGTACTCGGTCGAGTCGATCACCAGCGGCGCGTTGACGCTGCCGCGCATGCGCCGCACGACCTCGTCCATCTCCGCGACCTCGTCGCGGCCGACGAAGGCGGTGCAGATGTCGAGCGCGTTGGAACCCTCGCGCACCTGCTCGCGCCCCATCGCGACGCAGCCCTCCCAGTCGCCCTTCTCCTGCAGCGTGCGCCACTGCTTGGAGCCGTTGGCGTTGCAGCGCTCGCCGATCGAGAAGTAGGAGTTCTCCTGCCGCAGCGGCACCTGGCCGTAGAGCGAGGCGACCGACGGCACCCATTCGGGGCGGCGCTGGCGCGGCGCGGGCCGCGCGGCCGTGCCGCCGAGGCGGCGCAGCATCGCGTCGAGCGCGGCGATGTGCCCGATGTCGGTGCCGCAGCAGCCGCCGACCATGTTGAGCCCGTCCTCGCGCACGAAGCGCTCGAGCCAGCGCGACATCTCGTCGGGCCCGAGCGGGTAGTGCGTGCGGCCGTCCACGAGCTCCGGCAGGCCGGCGTTCGGCTGGACCGAGACGAGGCCTGGCCAGTTCTCCGCGATCCACTTCACGTGCTCGGCCATCTCCTGCGGCCCGGTGGCGCAGTTGAGGCCGATCACGGGCACGTCGAGCGCGTGGATCACCGTCGCGGCGGCCGCGATGTCGGCGCCGACCAGCAGCGTGCCGGTCGTCTCGACCGTGACCTGCACCATGATCGGCGTGTCGACGCCCGCGGCGGCGCGCGCGATCTTCGCGCCGTTCACCGCCGCCTTGATCTGCAGCGGGTCCTGGCAGGTCTCGATCAGGAAGGCGTCGACGCCGCCCGCGACCAAGCCGGCCGCCTGCACCGCGAGCGCGCGCTCGAGCTCGTCGTAGCCGACATGCCCGAGGCTGGGCAGCTTCGTGCCCGGGCCGATGGAGCCGATGACGAAGCGCGGCCGCGCGTCGCGCGCGAATTCATCCGCGGCCTCGCGCGCGAGCTCGACCGCGCGCCGGTTGATCCAGTGCGCCTCGGCTTCGAGGCCGAACTCGGCGAGCGTGATCGGCGAGGCGCCGAAGGTGTTGGTCTGGACGCAGTCGGCGCCCGCCTCGAGGTAGCCGCGATGGATCTCGCGCACGATGTCGGGGCGCGACTTCACCAGCACCTCGGTGCAGTTCTCCTTGCCGAGGTAGTCGCGCTCGACGTCGAGCGACATCGCCTGGACCCGGCTGCCGGTGCCGCCGTCGCAGAGGAGGACGCGCTCGCGCAGCGCGTCGAGGAACCTGGACATGTATGCCTCCGGTTCAGGCCGCGGCGCGCGCGGGCGCGGCGGGGCGCATGCCGAGGATGTGGCAGAGCGCGTAGGTCAGGTCGGCGCGGTTGAGCGTGTAGAAATGGAAGTCCTCGACGCCGTGCTCCTGGAGCCGGCGCACCTGCTCCGCCGCCACCGTCGCCGCGACGAGGCGGCGCGTGTCGGCGTCCTCGTCGAGGCCGTCGAACAGCGCCGCGAGCCAGCCGGGGACGCTGGCGCCGCACATGCGCGAGAACTTCACGACCTGCTGGAAGTTCGTCACCGGCAGGATGCCCGGGATGATCGGCGCGGTGATGCCGGCCTTGGCACAGCGGTCGCGGAAGCGCAGGAACGTCCAGACGTCGAAGAAGTACTGGGAGATCGCGCGCGTCGCGCCGGCGTCGAGCTTGCGGCGCAGGTTGTCGAGGTCGGAGTCGGGCGAGGCGGCCTCGGGATGCGTCTCGGGATAGGCGCCGACGGAGACCTCGAAGTCGGCGACGCGGCGGATGCCAGCCACGAGGTCGGCCGCGTAGGCGTAGCCGCCGGGATGCGGGACATAGGAGGTGCTCCCCGCCGGCGGGTCGCCGCGCAGGGCCACGATGTGGCGCACGCCGGCCTGCCAGTACGCGCGCACGACATGGTCGATCTCCTCGCGCGTCGCGCCGACGCAGGTGAGATGCGCGGCCGGCCGGAGCGACGTCTCGTCGACGATGCGCTTCACGGTCGCGTGGGTGCGCTCGCGCGTCGTCCCGCCGGCGCCGTAGGTGACGGAGACGAATTGCGGTGCCAGCGGCTCGAGGCGCTTCACCGCGTGCCAGAGCTGCTCCTCCATCGCCGCCGTCTTGGGCGGGAAGAACTCGAAGCTGACCCTGAGCCTCGCGCCGGGAAGGGCGCCGCCGATATGTCCGTTGGGCATGGACGTGTCCTCGATGGAATGGTCGTTCAGCCGGGGCGCCGCGCCTGCCAGAGCGCGACGGTGAGCCGGTTTCCGGGAAGCGTCGCCGGGTCTCCGGGCTCGAGCCCGGCCTCGACGAGCCAGTCGTTCACCTCGCCGTCGGCGAAGCCGAGGCGGCGATGCGCGTGGTCGGTGCGAAGCGCCTCGACGTCGTGCGGCGCGAAGTCGACGATCACCACGCGGCCGCCGGGGCGCACCACGCGCGCCGCCTCGGCGATCGCCGCGGCCGGGTCGTCGGCGAAATGCAGGACCTGGTGGAAGGTGACGGCGTCGAAGGCGGGCGCCGGCCAGGGCAGCCGATACATGTCCGCATGCCGGACATAGACGTTCGCGAGGCCCGAGCGCGAGAGGTTGGCGCGCGCGACCGAGAGCATCTCGTGCGAGAGGTCGACGCCCACCCCCGCCACGCCGCGCTCGCCGTAGAGTTCGAGGATGCGCCCCGTGCCGGTGCCGACGTCGAGGAGCGCGCTCAACCCTTCCGGCGGCAGCATCGACAGCAGGCGCCCCTCGACCAGCCCATCATCGACCTGCATCGAGCGGATCTCGTCCCAGCGCCCGGCATTGGCGTTGAAG
>CANMWW010000455.1 GCA_947500965.1 Alphaproteobacteria bacterium | reverse complement strand
CCCATCCGCGCAAGCGCGGACGGGAGGGGAGCGGGGTGCGTCCATCCGCGCAAGCGCGGACGGGAGGGGAGCCTGGTCGATCCAGGGGAATGACGGGCAGCGCGGGGGGATTGGCGCTTGCGCGCGGGCCGCGGAGCGCGCGAGTTTCCGCGGCGCATCCAGGGAGGACGGCGATGACACCCTTCGATCTCCAGCGCGCCGCGGGCGAGTTCGTGGCCGCGCGGGCCGAGGCGCGGCTCGTCGCCGCGCTGCCGCCCGACGCCATGCCCGCGACGCCGGCCGAGGCCTATCGCGTGCAGGCGGAGATCGCGCGGCTCTGCGGCGGGTATCGCGGCTGGAAGGTCGGGTCGCTGACGGCCGAGGCGCAGGCGGCGGCAGGGATCGACCGGCCGACCGGCGCGCGGCTGCTGTCGCGGTTCTTCCACGACGCGCCGGCGAAGCTCTCGCGCCGGCGCTTCGTCCAGCCGACGCTGGAATGCGAGGTCGCCTTCGAGATGGCGGCCGACCTGCCGCCGCGCGCGACGCCCTGGTCGCTCGACGAGGTGCATGCCGCGATCGGCGCGATGCGCCTCGCCATCGAGGTCGCGGATTCGCGCCTGCCCGAGCCGCGCGCCACGGCCATGAACATCGCCGACGCCGGCGCCAGCGGCGCCTTCGTCCTCGGCCCGGCGGTGCTGAGCTGGCGCTCGATGGACCGCGGCGCGATCGAGGCGGTGCTCGAGGTCAACGGCGCCGAGGCCGCGCGCGGGAGCGGGTCGAGGATCCTCGGCGACCCGCTGCGCGCGGTCGTGCTCTTCGCCAACGCGCCCGCGCCCTTCGGTCCGGGCCTGCGCCGCGGCGACATCGTCACCACGGGCTCGCTCACCGGCATGACTCCGGTCGCGCCGGGCGACCGCGCCGTGGCAAGGTTCGGTTTCCTCGGACAGGTCGAAGTGGAGTTCACGTCATGAAGAAGGCCCAGGTCGCGCAAGCCGCATCCCTCCTCGCCGGCGCCTGGCGCTCGGGCAAGGCGCTCGACGCGCTGCCCGCGGCGTGCCGCCCCGCGACCCTCGCCGAGGGCTACGCGATCCAGGCCGCGACGGCCGAGGCACTGGGCGAGAAGGTCGCCGGCTGGAAGGTCGGCGCCACCGGCGCGATGGCGCGCAAGCTGCTGAAGGCGCGCGGCCCCTTCGCCGGCCGCGTCTACGCGAGCCGGGTGCTCAAGCCCGGCGCGACGATCCCCTCCGACGCGCATCCGATGCGCGGGCTCGAGGCGGAGATCGCCTTCCGCCTCGGCCGCGACCTGCCGCCGCGCGCGAAGCCCTACACGATGGCGGAGGTGAAGCGCGCGATCGCCTCGGTCCATCCCGCGGTGGAGATCGTGTCCTCGCGCTGGACCGACTGGCTGAAGGTCGGCCTGCCCTCGCTCGCCGCCGACCACGGCGCCAACGGCGCGCTGGTCGTCGGGCGGCCCTTCTCCCCCGGCGCGACGCGCGACCTCGACCGCCTCGCGGTCGAGATGCGCGTGGACGGCCGGGTCGTGGGCAAGGGCACCGGCGCCGACGTGATCGGCGGGCCGCATGCCTCGCTGCTGTGGCTCGCGAACATGCTGCGTCGCCGCGGCGGGCTGAAGGCCGGCGAATACGTGAGCACCGGCACCTGCACCGGCCTGGTCAAGGCCGCGCCGAAGGCGAAGGTGGAGGCCTTCTACGCCGGCAAGGCGCGCATCGCCTTCGGCTTCGGCTGACCGGACGCCGCGCCGGGCTCAGTCGACCCAGGCGAGGCGCAGCACGTTGGTCGCGCCGGGCGTGCCGAAGGGCACGCCCGCGGTGATCACCACTCGCCCGCCCGCCTGCGCGAGGCCGCCCGCCTTCGCGAAGCGGCAGGCCTTGTCGACCATCTCCTCGAAGCTGCGCACGTCCGCCGTCACGACGGGATGCACGCCCCAGGCGAGGGTGAGGCGCCGGGCCGTGTCGAGCTTCTCGGTCAGGCACAGGATCGGCACGTCGGGCCGCTCGCGCGAGGCGCGCAGCGTGGTCGAGCCGGACGTCGTGTAGGTCACGATCGCGCTGGCGCGCACCGTGTGCGCCACCTGGCGCGCGGCGGCGGTGATCGCGTCCGCGGCCGTGTGCTCGGGCTCGGCGTGCACGGCGTCCATGATCGGGCGGTAGAGCGGGTCGTGCTCCACCGACTCGATGATCTTCTCCATGATCGTCACCGCCTCGACCGGGTACTTGCCCGAGGCGGTCTCCGCCGAGAGCATCACCGCGTCGGCGCCGTCATAGACCGCGGTGGCGACGTCGGAGGCCTCGGCACGCGTCGGCGTCGGCGAGGAGACCATCGTCTCCAGCATCTGCGTCGCGACGATCACCGGCTTGCCCGCGCGCCGGCACAGCCGGACGATGCGCTTCTGCGTGCCGGGCACCGTCTCCGGCGGCATCTCCACGCCGAGGTCGCCGCGCGCGACCATCGCCGCGTCGCAGAGGTCGACGATCTCCTCCAGCCGCTCGATCGCCGAGGGCTTCTCGAGCTTGGCGAGCACGCCGGCGCGGCCCTGCACCAGGCGGCGCGCCTCGGCGATGTCGTCGGGCCGCTGCACGAAGCTGAGCGCGACCCAGTCGACGCCGAGCTCGAGGCCGAAGGCGAGGTCGCGCCGGTCCTTCTCGGTCAGCGGCGAGATCGGCAGCACGACGCCAGGCACGTTGACGCCCTTGCGGTCGGAGATCGTGCCGCCGGTGACCACCTCGCATTCCGCGAAGTCGGCGCCGTGCCGGCCGACGCGCAGGCGCAGCTTGCCGTCGTCGACCAGCAGGTCGGCGCCCTGCTGCAGCGCGGCGAAGATCTCGGGATGCGGCAGGCAGGCTCGGCGCCCGGAGCCCGGAGCCACGTCGAGGTCGAGGCGGAAGGAGTCGCCCGTGGCCAGCGTCGCGCGCCCGCCCTCGAAGGTCCCGACGCGCAGCTTCGGGCCCTGGAGGTCCATGAGGATGCCGATCGGGTGGCCGATCTCGCGCTCGGCCTCGCGCAGCGCGGCATGGCGCGCGCGATGGTCGTCGTGCGAGCCATGGCTGAAGTTCAGCCGGAAGACATCCGCCCCGGCCTCGAACAGCCTGCGGATGGTCGCGGGATCGGACGAGGCCGGGCCAAGCGTGGCGACGATCTTCGTGGAGCACAGGCGCGGCATGG
>CANMWW010000454.1 GCA_947500965.1 Alphaproteobacteria bacterium | reverse complement strand
GTTGCGGCCGATGCGGTAGTAGCTGGGCGAGCGCTGCAGCACGCTCACATGCGCGCAGGTCCCCGCGATGGCGGGCACCAGCGTCGCGGCCGTGGCGCCGGAGCCGACGACGACGACGCGCCTGCCGGCGAGGTCGAGGTCCGAGGGCCAGTCCTGCGGATGCACGATCCGCCCCTCGTACTCGTCCATGCCCGGCCAGTCCGGCATGTAGCCGCGGTCGTGGCGATAATAGCCCTGGCACATCCACAGGAAGCCGGCGGTGAAGGCGAGCCGCGCGCCGTCCTCCTCGCGCGTCGCCTCGACGGTCCAGGCCTTGTCGGCGCTCGACCAGCGCGCGGCGGTGACGCGGTGGCGCAGGCGCAGCCGCGGCGCGAGGCCATGCTCCGCGACGATCTCGCCCAGGTAGGCGCGGATCTCCGCCGCGGTGGCGAGCGGCGGGCCCGTCCAGGGCTTGAAGCGGTAGCCATAGGTGTAGAGGTCGGTGTCCGAGCGTATGCCCGGATAGCGATGCGTGACCCAGGTGCCGCCGATCTCCGCCTTCGCCTCGAGGATCGCGAAGGAGAGTTCCGGATGCTGCATGCGCAGGTGGACGGCGCTGCCGATGCCGGAGACGCCGGCGCCGACGACCAGGACGTCGACATGGCCGGCGTCGAGCACGGGTGCGCCGGAGGCCGGGCCGGGCGGCGCTTGCGTCGGCTGGTGCATCTCCTGCCCTCTCCCGGCGGCGGCCCTTCGCCGCGCGTGGCGACCCCGAGAGGATTCGAACCTCCGACCCACAGTTTAGGAAACTGTTGCTCTATCCTGCTGAGCTACGGGGTCATGCCGGCGCGGGCAGGCGCAGGTTAGCCCGGCCCGGCCCGGCGTTCCAGCGCACCGCTGCGGGGCCCGGCCGCGCCATCGTGGCGCCATCGCGCGGCCATGATCGCGGGCGAGGCTGCGTCCCTCCCCGGCGGGATGGAAAACAGGGATGACGATCATCGGACCGGCGCTGCTGCGCCTTGGCTGCGCCGCGCTGCTCGGCGCCCTCGTCGCGCAGGCGTCGCCCGCGCGATCCGACGAGGCGCCGCTCGCGACGCCGCACGGGCTGCTCGAGGCGCGCGACAGCGAGAGCGAGGAGGAATGCGCCCCCGACGACGAGCATCCCTGCGAGGTGATCGTCCTCGCGGGCAAGGTGCTCTTCGCGAACCGCCTCGCGCGGATCGAGGCGGCGCTGCCCTCGCGCGAGGCGCCGCGGCTCGTGTCGGTGCGGCTCCACGATGGCGGCAATTGCTGCCCGGGCACCGACATGCTGCTGGACTTCACGGGGCCGCGGCTGCTCGTCGTGGAGGGCTTCGGGCTGGAGAACGCCGAGGCCGGCCCCGGCGGGAGCTACATCCTGCGCAGGGAGGAAGGCTCGAACGAGCTCGGCGACCCGGTCATCGGCCTCCACGCCTACACGCCCGGGAGCGGCGCGCCCAGGCTCGTGCGCAAGATCGTCGAGTACGAGGTCGCCAGCCTCGACGAGGACAGCTATCCGGGCGACATCCTCGCGGACCTCGACCTTCGCAAGCCCGTGATCGAGGCGGTCGGACCGGGGTTCTTCGCGACCCTGCGCCGCGACATGGACGTGCAGCCGCCGATCGAGGTGCTCGCGGACCGCTTCGTCGTCGGCTCCGGGTGCCGGGCCCATGACTGCCCCTTCGCCGCCGGCATGTTCATCATCGACCGCAAGGCGGGAACGGCGGTCGTGCTTCATTTCGAGAAGGAAACGGGCGAGGACGGCGTACTCAGGTACTGGGGCGCGCTCGACGCCATCGGCCCGGACCAGCGCGCGGCGATCGAAGGATGGCTGGACTCGAGGGGGCTCGACCTGTCCGACGCCGTGCCGGGAGCGGACTGACCAGCCCGGGCGCGCCTAGCCCCGTCCCGGGCCGGGCTGCCAGCGCGAGGCGGCGATGCCGAGGACGGTGGCGGTGCCGTAGGCGACGAGCGCCAGCGCGATGACCGCGAAGAGGTCTCCCACGTCGCCGCTGGCGCGCGACACGACCCAGCCGCCGATCGCCACCACCGCGAAGCGCAGCAGCGCGGCGCCGATCGGCGCCAGCATCCGCCCCGCGCCCTGCGAGGCGAAGTAGAGCGCGAGGCCGAGGCCGAAGAACGCATAGGCCGGCCCGACCCAGGCGAAGAACCGCGCCGCCACCGCCATCGCCGCGGCGTCGTCGGTGAACAGGTCCGCGATCGCGCCGGGCATCAGCGAGGCGAGGATGCCGAAGAAGCCGCAGAGCCCGGCGGAAAGCGCGCCCGCCGTCCATGCGGCGCGCCGCGCGCGCGCCACCTCGCCCGCGCCGATCGCCGTGCCGACCAGCGGCACCGAGGCGATGCCGATCGCGAAGGCGATGGGGATCAGCAGGAATTCCAGCCGCACGCCGATGCCGTAGCCCGCCAGCGCCTCCGTGCCGAAGCCCGCGACGAGCCGCGTGAGCACGAGCACGACCGCGACCGACATCGCCGGCGAGAAGGCCGAGGGCGCGCCGACGCGCAGGATGTCCATGAACAGGGCCCGGCGCGGCGCGCCCCGCGCGAGGACGACGCGCGCGCGGCCGGCGCGCAGCCAGGCGACGAGGAAGGCCGCGCCCGCGGCATAGGCGAGCGCCTGGCCGAGGCCGATGCCCGCGAGGCCGAGGCGCGGCAGCGGGCCGGCGCCGAAGGCGAGCCCGGCGCCCAGCGCCACCTGCAGCAGCGCGACCGCGAGCAGCACGAGCGCCGGAAGGCGCATGTCGCCGGTGCCGCGGATGACGGAGACGAGCCCGTTGCACAGCCAGACCGCGACCGAGCCGGAGAAGAGCGCGATGCAATAGCCGCGCGCGGCCTCGAGCGCCGCGCCGCGCCCGCCGAGCAGCGCGAAGAGCGTGGGCCCGAGCGACAGGAAGACGGCGGAGAAGAGGATGCCTGCGCCGATCGCGATCAGCGCGGCGTGCAGGGCAAGCGCCGAGGCGCGAGCCTCGTCGCGCGCGCCGAGCGCGCGGGCGACGGCGGAGGACATGGCGCCGCCCATCGCGCCGGCGGACATCATCTGCTGCAGCATCACGAAGGGAAAGACGAGCGCCATGCCCGCGAGCTCCGCAGTGCCGAGCAGCCCGGCACAGGCGGTCTCCGCCACGGCGACCAGCGCCGTCGCCAGCAGGCCGAACAC
>CANMWW010000453.1 GCA_947500965.1 Alphaproteobacteria bacterium | reverse complement strand
CCTGCAGGTCGGGATACTTGCCAGGCTCGCCGCGAGGCAGGAAGCCGCAGGCCACGGCATCCTCGGGATCGGCGCCGGGCGCAAGCGAAGTGCACGCTGCAAGGACGTCCTTGCGGATCCCGACGAGCAGCACGCGTGGCCGGTTCTGCGGGACGCCGTAGTCCTTGGCGAAGACGAGCGACCAGCGCACCTCGTAGCCGGGGATCGCCCTGAACTCGTCCCTGACATGCGGGAAGATCAGGTCGCCATCCTCGCGGGTCCATCGCGCGTTCAGCAGCCCGCGCACGTTCTCGAAGAGGAAGACACGCGGCCTCAAGCGACGGATGACCGACGCCATCCGCTGGTAGAGGTGGTTGGACGGGATCTCCTTGCGGTCGACCGAGTAGGATCGCCGGATCCCGATGCCGGAATAACCCTGGCAAGGCGGGCCGCCGGCGATCATGTCCAGGTTGCTGCCCGCGCCGGAGGCCGGCCGAGCGCCGGCATCCATGCGGAAGCCAACCTCCGCGATCGAGCCAAGGTCGGCGGCAAGCTTCTCGAGGCGCTTGCCGGAAAGCTCGTGCGCGTCGTTGCAGCGGAGATCGGGGTTGTCGGCGAAGCGCTGGCCGCCAAGGGAATGGTGCCGGTTCAGCAGGTACGTCGCGATCGCGTCCTTGTCGAGCTCGCTCACGAATACCGGGGTGAACCCGGCGTTCTCGAACCCAAGCGAGAGGCCACCGCAGCCCGCGAACAAGTCGACGATCGAATAGAGCCTGTCCTGCGACGGGCTTGTCCCGCGCCGGCCCGGCGATGGCGCCAGGGATGCATGCCGTCCATCGCTCGCGTGGTTGTCCGGGCTCTTTTCCATGGAATTCCGACCTCACGGCCAAGGCGCGACGCGGCGCCGATCCTCGAGACGCAGGATACCCGATCCCCCCCCGCCATTGCCAGGTGCATCTGCATCAATGCCGGGGGAGCACCCCACCTCAAGCCCAGCATCGACCTTGCGCATGGCGCGAATCGCCAGCGCCAGGTAGGCATGCCGCCGGGCGGATCGCCGTGCCTAGCCGCCAAGCCGATCCCGCCCTCGCCGCGGCGCCGCGCTCACGGCGTCCAGCGGTAGCGCGCCAGCGTGTCCTCGCGCAGCTCGATGCCGAGCCCGGGTGCGTCGGGCACGGAGACGACGCCGTTGCGCGGGCGGATCGGGTGGACCAGCAGGTCCGTGCGCAGCGGGTTGTCCGTCACGTTGTATTCCAGGTACGGGCAGTCATGCATGGTCGAGATGCAGTGCAGCGTCGCGGCCACGAGGATGTCGGTCGACCAGCAATGCGGGATGACGCGCACGTTGCGCGCCTCGGCATGCGCGACGACGCGCATCGTCGCCGTGATGCCGCCCATGCGCGCGATGTCCGGCTGGATGATGCGCAGCTGCCCGCGATCCATCAGGTCGAGGTAGTCGAATTCGTGGCTCGCCTTCTCGCCGGTGGCGATCGGCGTCGGCGAGGCGGCGACCAGCTTGGCGAAGCCCGTCACGTCGTCGGGCGAGAGCGGCTCCTCCAGGAAGTAGATGTCGTGCTCGGCATAGGCGCGGCCCAGCCGGATCGCGTGGTCGAGCGGCACCGAGAAGCCCATGTCGATCATGATGTCGAAGTCGGGGCCCAGCGCCTGGCGCAGCCGCGCGGCGACGGCGATGTCGGACTTCGCGTCCTTGCCCAGCGCGCCCCAGCCGAACTTCATCGCGCGGTAGCCGTCCTGCTTGTGCCGCAGCGCGAGCTCGATCGTCTCCTCCAGCGTCGGCTGCGACAGGTCCGAGGCATAGGCGTAGTGCTCGCGCTTGCGCGCGCCGCCGAGCAGCCGGTGGACCGGCTGGCCGACGCTCTTGCCGAGGATGTCCCAGAGCGCGAGGTCGATGCCGGAGAGCGCGTGCATCAGCAGCCCGCGCCGCCCGTAGGTCTGGCTGTGGCGGTACATCTTGTCCCACAGCCGGTTGACGTCGCGCGGGTCCTCGCCGACGAGGACGTGCTTCAGGCCCTGCGCGGAGACCGAGTAGAGCGGCGAATCGATCACCGCCTTCGCGGCCAACGGGTTCGTGTGCGCCTCGCCGATGCCGACGATCCCCTCGTCCGTGTGGACGCGGATCACGCAGATCGTCTGGCAGCCATCGCCGATCTCCCGCACGACTGGAAGCCGCAGCAGGATGGTCTCGACATCGGTGATCTTCATCTCGTCTCCCCCCGGTAGGTCGCTGGCGCGATCCTAGCCCGGGGGGAGCCGGATGTCAGAGCTTCGCCTGCTCCTTGCAGTACGCGGCGACCTCGGCGTGGGTCGCGAACCAGACCTTGCCCTTGCCCTTGATGTGCTCGACGAGGGCCTCGAGCAGGTACATGCGCGAGCGATGGCCGATGATGTGCGGGTGCATGGTGAGGACGAAGAGCCCGCCCTCGTCCCACGCGCCGTCGAACTCGGCCTTGAAGATCTCCAGCACGCCGGAGGGCGGCGTGTAGGGGCGGATCGCGGCGAAGCGCTGCATGTTCAGGTAGGGCGCGTCGTCCTTGATCCACTCGACGGGCAGCTCGACGATGCCGGTCGGCTCGCCTTCCTCGACGAGCTCGTAGGGGTCGTCGTCGGCCATCAGCGACGAATCGTAGAGCAGGCCCATCTCGCGGCAGATCCGGAGCGTGTTCGGGCTGAAGTCCCAGGACGGCGTGCGCAGGCCGACGGGGCGCTTGCCCGAGGTCTTCTCCAGCACGTCGGCGGCGCGCAGCATCAGGTCGCGCTCGTCGTCGTAGGGCAGCTGGCTGTTCAGCTCGTGGATCCAGCCATGGATGCCGACCTCGTGGCCGGCATCGACATTGGCGCGCTGCTCGTCGGGGTAGAGCTTCGCGACCACGGCGGGCACGAAGAAGCTCGCCTTGATGCCGTGGCGGTCGAGCAGGCGGCGGATGCGCGGGATGCCCTGGCGGTTGCCGTACTGGCCCTGGCTGAGGCGGCCCGGCGAGGTCTGGCCCTCGCGCAGCGTGCCGGTCTCGTGGTCGGAGTCGAAGGACAGCGCCACCGCGCAGCGCGCCCCGCCCGGCCAGGACGCCGGCGCGAGCGAGCGCCCGGCGCGCACCTTGTCGACGATCTGCCGCCAGACCGGATCGGCCCATTGCCAGGGCTCCTGGCCCTCGGGAATGAAGCCCGGCCGCGTGATCTTG
>CANMWW010000452.1 GCA_947500965.1 Alphaproteobacteria bacterium | reverse complement strand
GCAGCGCGACCCAGTCCGCGCGGGCGATCATCGTCGACTCCGCCTCGCAGGACGACGCCTGGTTCTTGTGGCTGCTCGCCCGCGCGCTCATGCCCATCCCCCGCGGGGTGTCGCTGGCCCGGGCCACCGAAGGATGACGACCGGACCCCGGGAGGGGCCGGAGATGGCGCCGTCTGGCACCTGCGGACACGCATCGCGGGTCGGGCAGGTGCCAGTCGGCGCCATCTCCGGTCCCGGACGGGTGTCCATGGTGTGCCGTCTCTCGCCCCCGGCGAAACGCCGGGCACAACCTGGCCATGGGCCAGCGACTTCGTGGATCCTGCACGGCGACGACTTCGCCGGAAAATCGATTTCGACGGGATGCAGCGGGTTTTCCCCGCGCCCGGCCATTATCGTCGAGGGCGGCAGGAAAACAGGACCCGCATTATCAATCCTATAATCGGGTGTCGCCGGCCCGGGCCACCGAAGGACAGCGCCCGGACCCCGATGTGGGCCGGAAGCGGTGCGTTTGAGGGCCCGCGGACACGCGAAGCGGGTCGGACGGGGCCTCAAAAGCACCGCTTCCGGGCCGCGTCGGGCGTCCTGGGACTGGTTTGCGCACCCCCGGCGAAACGCCGGGTGTAACCTGGCCATGGGCCGGCGACTGCGTGGATCCGGAGCCACGGAGAGGCAGCTGGCAAGGGCTTGCCGCGCCTTCCTCGCATGGCCGGATCGATTCCTCGATGCGTTGGATGCCAGCGTCGCCAGGCGCGCCTCTTTCCCGTCCGTCTCGCTGGTCGATGGCAGTGCCAACAGAAAACCCTCCGAAGCAGGAGGGTCGACGCCCGATCATTTGCTCCTTGCGGAGCCGCATCCCCTTTCGGGAAACCACCTTGCCCGGGAGGCAGGTTGGTCTGGGCGTCGACCCAGTCTCGATGTGAGGCGGCAATATAACGACGACGCCGGAAATATCAAGCGGATATAATCGTCCGATGCGATTTCTTTCGTTGCGGACGCGCTAGTCCGGCTTCCACGCATCCGCGCGCGCGCGGGCCTCTGCGCGCTCCGCCGGCGACATCGTTGCGTCGAGGCGAGGGATCCAGGCCTGCGCCAGGTCGCGGATCGCGGCCTCCCCGTCGCGATGGCGAGACGCGAGCAGGTGCCATTTCAGCGCCTCGACCCTGTCGACGTCGCAACCGTCGCCGGACTGCAGCATCGTCGCGAGCGCGACCATCGCCGGCGCGAAATCCATGCCCGCGGCCATGCCGAGCAGCTCCAGCGCGACCCCTGCCGTGTCGCCCTGGTAGTCAGTGTCCTTGCGCACGAGCATGCTGGCGCTGAACAGCGCGGACGGGATCCCGCCCTCGACGCCTGCCCGGGTGAGCATCGTGACCGCGATGCCGAGGTTCACCGGCACGCCTTCGCCCTGCGCATGCATGTAGCCGAGTTCCGCGCGCGCGGGCGCGAAGCCGCGCCCGGCGGCGCGCTCGTACATCTCGATCGCGCGGGCGAAGTCCTGCTCCACGACGATGCCGCGCCGATACATGAAGCCGAGCTTGAACTGGCCATAGGGGTCGTGCCGCTCCGCGGCACGGCGGAACCAGGACAGCGCCTGCTCCTCGTCCTCGTCGACGCCCTCGCCCGTGAAGAGCATGTGGCCGTATGCGGACTGGCACGCGGCGTCGCCGGCGTGCGCGCATTCCGCGAAGGCGGCCGCCGCCGTCTCCAGGTCGCCGGCCTCGTAGGCCTCGGCGCCACGGATCCATTGCGCCGACGGGTCCGGCGGCTCCGCCAGCGCGGGGAGCCCCGCGGCGAGGGACAACGCCGTTGCCGCGATCCATGCCAGCCTGAATGCCATCGTCGCTTCCCCCGTGCCCTGCCGTCCTCGCGCCTCGCGCGTTGGCGCCATCCATGCGGCGGAACATGGCAAGCCAAAGGCGGCTGCGTGGCGCGCCGCGGGCGGATAGACTCCGCGGATGGATCGACGCGCCGACGACAGGCCCGGATGGTCGCTCGCCTGCGAGGGCTGCGGGCGGACGCATGCGGCCTTCGCCGCCTTCCGCGGCTGCCCCGATTGCGCGCGCGAGGGCAGGACCTGCGTGCTTCAGGTCGAGGGCGCGCTGCCCGCGGCGCCCGCTCCGGGCGTGCCGACGCTGGGCGAGGGCGGGACGCCGCTGGTGCGCGCGCCGCGCATCGCCGCGCGGCTCGGCGTGGGCGAGCTCTTCTTCAAGCTCGAGGGCGCCAACCCGACGGGGTCCTACAAGGACCGCTACGTGGCGGCGACGCTTGCTGCGGTCCTGCCCTTCGGCGTCGACCGCGTCGTCGTCTCCTCGACCGGCAATCTCGGCGTCTCGGTGGCGGCCTATGCCGCCGCCGCGGGGATACCCTGCCTCTTCCTCGCGGCGGCCGGGCTGCCGCGCGCGGCGCTCGTCCAGGCGCAGGCCCATGGCGCGCTGGTCGCCATGACCGACGCGCAGCGCCGCAACGTGCTGTTCGAGCACGCGGCGCTCGAGCGCGGCTGGTTCGCGGTCGGGCTGCGCATGCCGCGACGGGTCTCCAACCCCTTCGGCGTCGAGGGCTATCGCGCCATCGCGACCGAGGTCGTGGCGGCGCTGGGCCGCGCGCCTGGCGCGATGCTCTTCCCCTGCGCGCGCGGCAACGGGCTGTTCGGGGCGTGGCGCGGCTTCTCCGCCATGCCCGGCCCGCGCCCGCGCATGGTCGCCTGCCAGCCCGCCGACGCGAACTCGATCGAGGCGAGCCTGCGTGCGGGCGTCGAGATGCCGCTCGAGCTGCCGCCCAGCACGAGCATCGCGTTCTCCACCCGCGAGAGCCAGGCCGACCCGATGGCGCTGCGCGCGATCCGCGAATCCGGCGGCACGGCCGCCTCGGTCGACGACGAGGCGATCCTCGCGGCCCAGGCCGAGCTCGCGCGCAGCGGCATCTTCGTCGAGCATTCCTGCGCGCTGCCGCTGGCCTGCCTGCCCGGCCTGCTCGCGCGTGGCGCGCTGCGCCGCGACGAGACGATCGTGTGCGTGCTCACCGCCAGCGGCGTGCGCTGGTCCGACCAGATGCCCGAGTTCCCGCCCGTCCCGGAGATCGCGCCGACGCCGGCCGCGCTCGACGCCTTCCTCGCGGCGGCCGGCGCGGGCTAGGCGCGGCGACTACGGCGCCGTGCGGTCGACCGGCCAGGAGACGAAG
>CANMWW010000451.1 GCA_947500965.1 Alphaproteobacteria bacterium | reverse complement strand
CGGTGGCGGCAGCCTCGAGCTCGTGCGCGTCACGGGCGCGCGTGTCGGCGCGCACGCGACGCTGCCGCTGGGCCCGCTGCGCCTGCGCGACGTCGGCGGCCGGGACAAGGTCGCCGCCCTCGTCGACGAGCAGCTCGCGGCGCTGGACTGGCTGGGCCAGGTCCGCGGCCGCAGGTTCTACGCCGTCGGCGGTGCGTGGCGCGCGCTCGCGCGCGTGCACATGGCGCATGCCGCGTACCCGCTGCACGTCATCCACCACTACACGCTGCGGCGCGCCGCGGCGGAGGAGTTCTGCGACCTCGTCTCGCGGCTCAGCCGGGATTCCCTCGAGCGCGTGAGCGACGTCCCGCGCAAGCGCATCGACACGCTGCCCCTCGCGGCCCTGGTGCTCGCGCGCGTTCTCCGCGCGTCGCGCCCGGACGAGCTCGTCTTCGCCGCCACCGGGCTGCGCGAGGGATTCGTCTTCAACAAGCTGCCGGCCGCGGAGCGGCGACGCGACCCGCTCATCGAGGCCTGCGCCGACATCGCGCGGACCAGCGCGCGCTTCGCCGTCGACGGCCAGTCGCTGATGGGCTGGATCGCGCCGCTCTTCCGGCGCGGCGCCGCCGCGGGCGCGCGGCTGCGGCTGGCGGCGTGCGACCTGTCGGACATCGCCTGGCGCGAGCATCCCGACTACCGCGCCGAGATCGCCTTCCTGCGCACGCTGCGCATCCCGTTCACGGGCATCGACCATCCGGCCCGCGCCTTCGTCGCGCTTGCGATCCACGCGCGCTACGAGGGGCGCGCCGACGCCGCGGTGACGCGCCCCGCGCGCCAGCTGCTCGGCGAGGAGGATGTGCGCCAGGCGCAGGTGCTGGGCCTCGCGCTGCGCCTGGCCTACACGCTTTCCGCAGGCGCCCCCGCGGTGCTCGACCTCGTGCGCCTTGGCATGGACCGCGGCACGGTCGAGCTCGCCACCACCGCCGCCATGCGCCCGATGATCGGCGAGGCCGTGGAGCGGCGGCTCGACGCGCTGGCGCGGGCGATGGGGCGCGCGCCGCGGATCCGGATCAGGAGCGCAGGGCGTCGCTGAGCGGCGCCGGCAGGTCCTCGACCACCCGCGCCAGGGGCGACGCGAAATGGATCGCGCCTGGCGCGAGGCGCGCCTCGCGCGCCGCGCGCAGCGCCGCGTCGGCGGCGTTCTCGCGCACGAAAGCCTCGACGGGCATCGACAGGCCGAGGCGCGCGACGAGATGCGCCTGCGCCGCGCGCTGGTCGAGCGCGGGGCGGGTGCGCCCGGTCGCGGAGATCGCGGACAGGCCGCGCGGCCCGTCGCCGAAGTCCAGCGCGCCCATCCGGCAGACATAGCCATGGGCGCCCGCCACGCGGCCGCCCGTGAGCGCCTCGATGCCGACGCCCTCGAACGCGACGAAGTCATAGTGCGTGCCGATGCCCTCCGTCGCGTGCATCCGGTCCATCAGCCCCGGCGGGAGCCACGTGATGCTGACCTCCGCCACCACGCCCGGGGACTGCAGCAGCGTCGCCGCGAGGGCCGCGTAGCCCGAGAGATGCGCGGAGTGCACGACGTCGAAGCCTGGCAGGCGCACGCGCTCGACGGCGATCTCCGTGCCGGGCATGTCGGCGAACTTGCGCTGCAACTGCTCGGGCGCGCGGTTGGAGCCGATCGCGAGCACGGGCACGCGGCCCGCGCGGTCGCGCGGCGCGAGCGCCGCCACCGGCTCGGCGTGGCCGTCGCGGAACAGGTAGTCGTGCGCCGGGGCTGGGTAGGGGTAGGTGAGCGCGCGGACCACCGGGTCCAGCGTGCTCGGCGGGACATACGGGGCCGGCGGGGCGCTCACGGCGCCGGATTGCCCTGCGCCACGTCCATGATCTTCGGCCGGCGCCCGTCGAGGCCCAGCGCGAGCCGGCCATGCTTGAGGTCGATCGCCGCGCGCCCGAAGAGCTCGCGCCGCCAGCCCTTCAGGGCGGCGACGTCCGCGCCGTCGTCGGCCGCGACGAGCTCGAGGTCGGCGGTGGTCGCGACCAGCTTCTGCGCGACGCCCGCGGCCTCGCACTTCATCTTCAGCAGGACCTTGAGCAGGTCGACGGTCGCGCCGAGGCCGCCGGGCAGTTCCGGCGTCGGGTCGATGCGCGGGATCTGGGCGTCGGGCAGGGCGATGCCGCGCTCGATGGCGTTCAGCAGGTCCTGGCCGAGGCGGCCCTCCGCGAAGCCCTTGGACATGCCGCGCAGGCGCGACATGTCGTCGAGGGTGCGAGGCGGATGCGCGGCGATCTCGACGACGCTCTCGTCGCGGATGATGCGGTTGCGCGGGATGTCGCGCTTCTGCGCCTCGCGCTCGCGCCAGGCCGCCACCTCCTTCAGCACCGCGAGGTAGCGGGGCTTGGGGTTCTTCGGCTTGAAGCGCATCCACGCCGTCTCCGGATCGAGGCGGTAGGTCGCGGGGTCCATGAGGGTCGCCATCTCCTCGCCGAGCCATCCGGCGCGGCCCGTGGCCGTGAGGCGCCGGGCGAGGGCGGCGTAGACCTGCCGCAGGTGGGTGACGTCGGCCAGCGCGTACTCGACCTGGCGGTCGGAGAGCGGGCGCTGCGACCAGTCGGTGAAGCGCGCCGACTTGTCGATGCGGGCCTTGGCCAGCTGGCTCGCCAGCGTCTCGTAGCTCGCCGCCTCGCCATAGCCGCAGACCATCGCCGCGACCTGCGTGTCGAAGAGCGGGTGCGGGACCGCGCCGGTCATGTGGAAGAAGATCTCGAGGTCCTGCCGCGCCGCATGGAAGACCTTCAGCAGCCGCGGGTCGTAGAGCAGGTCCAGCAACGGCTTGAGGTCGATCCCGGGAGCGAGCGGATCGATCGTCGAGGCGACGTCGGGGCCGGCGACCTGGATCAGGCAGAGCTGGGGCCAGAAGGTCCGCTCGCGCATGAATTCCGTGTCGACGGTGATGAAGTCGGCGCCGGCGAGGCGGGCGCAGAACTCTGCCAGGGAGGCTGAATCGGCGATGACGGTCATTTGGTCCAAGGGGTTCTAGCGGCAGAAGGCCACAGGCGCCAGCCTTCCGGCGCCCGGGCGGGGCGGCGGCTTGACAGGTCACGGTCCATTATGTGCTTTTCGCGCCGTTTTCGGCGCGGGAGCGGAGCCATGCACGCCTATCGGACCCATAACTGCGGCCAGCTGCGCCTTGCGCAGGTCGGCGAGACCG
>CANMWW010000450.1 GCA_947500965.1 Alphaproteobacteria bacterium | reverse complement strand
GAAGGCCAGCGGGATGACGATCGCGGTGGTCACGACCGCGATCGCGAGCGAGTTCCAGAACGAGGCCAGCAGCGACGGCGTCGAGACGTAGCGCAGGTAGTTGGCGAGGCCGACGAAGTTGCCGTTGAAGTCGTGGAAGCTCTTCGACAGCAGCGTCCAGAGCGGCAGGGCGACGGCGACGAAGAGCCAGGCACCGAGCAGCACGAGCAGCCCGCGCATCACGAGCTCGTCGCGCGCCGGCCGCAGCCGCGCGGCCCCGGTCGACGGGCTGGCGCCGCCCGCCATCAGCCGCGCGCGTAGACGACGAGCCGGTCGGCCGGCAGCGCCACGCTCAGGCTCTGGCCGGGCGCGAGGCCCTGGTCGCGGACGAGGTTGGAGGAGAAGTCGCCGAGCATGCGCGGGCCGCCGCCGGCGGGCTCGAGCGTCGCGCGCACGAAGGCCCCGAGGAACTCGAGCTCGGCGATCGAGACCTCGATCGCGTTCGGCGTACCCGCCGAGACGCCGCGCACGCGCAGGTCCTCGGGGCGCAGGCAGACCTGGACGGCCTGCCCCTGCGCGATCGCGCCGGTGTCGCAGGCAAGGGACAGCCCGCCGAGGGCGACGCGCCCGGGCCCGGCCACGTGGCCGTCGAGGAAGTTCATCGTGCCGACGAAGTCGGCGACGAAGGGCGTCGCGGGGCGCCCGTAGACCTCCTGCGGCGTGCCCACCTGCTCGATCGTGCCGTGGTTCATGACCACGATCCGGTCGGCCATGGTGAGCGCCTCCTCCTGGTCATGCGTCACCATGATCGTGGTGATGCCCAGGCGCCGCTGCAGGCCACGCACCTCGTGGCGCAGCCGCGCGCGCACGCGCGCGTCGAGGGCCGAGAGCGGCTCGTCGAGGAGCAGGAGCCCGGGGGAGGTCGCGAGCGCGCGCGCAAGCGCCACGCGCTGCTGCTGCCCGCCGGAAAGCTGGGAAGGATACTTGGCGCCGGAGCCCGGGAGCCCGACGAGCTCGAGCAGCTCGGCGACGCGGGAGTCGATCGCGGCCCTGCCCTGCCCGCGGCTGCGCAGCCCGTAGCCGACATTGTCGCGCACGGACAGGTTCGGGAAGAGCGCGTAGGACTGGAAGACGATGCCGAAGTCGCGCTCGGACGGCGGCAGGGACGAGATCTCGCGCCCGGCCTGCCAGATGCGGCCCTCGCTCTGGGCGTCCAGCCCGGCGATCGCGCGCAGCAGCGTGGTCTTCCCGCAGCCCGAGGGGCCGAGGAAGCAGACGAACTCGCGCGGCCTGATCTCCAGGTCGACGCCGTCGAGCGCGGTGAAGGTGCCGAAGCGCTTCGTCAGCCGCTCGATGCGCAGGAAGCTCTCGCTTCCCCCCGTCGCGTTCTGCGCCATGGATTGGTCCACCGGTGCCGGCCTGGCGAAAGCGCCCCGGGAGCCTGGCTCCCGGGGCGCGGTCGCCCGACCCTGTCCAGGGTCAGCGCGGCGCGGACTTGCCGTCGTAGCGCTTCGTCCACTCCGCGAGGATGCGGTCGCGGTTCTCCGACATCCAGGCGAGGTCGAGCGGGAGCATCGACGGCTCGGCGTTCGCCGGATAGTTCGGCGGCGCGACGTTCAGCCCGGGGGCCGCGACGATCGCGTAGTACTTGCCATAGAGCTCGTTCGCCTTGCGCGACACGGCGAAGTCGGCGACGCGCTGCGCGGCGGCGAGGTTCTTCGTGCCCTTGACGATCGCCGTCGCCTCCATGTCCCAGCCGGAGCCTTCCTTCGGGATCACGAGCTCGATCGGCGCGCCCTTGGTCTTCTCGCTGGCGCCGCGCATGTCGAAGCCGATGCCGACCATGCGCTCGCCGCGCGCCGCCTGCACGCAGGGGGCGGAGCCCGAATGCGTGTAGACCGCGACGTTGTCGTGCAGCTTGTCCATGAACGCCCAGGCGCCCGCCTCGCCCATCGCCTTCATCCAGCCGGCGATCGCGAGGAAGCCGGTGCCCGAGGACGCCGGGTTGGGCATCACCACCTGGCCCTTGAACTTCGGGTCGGTGAGGTCCATCCACGACGCCGGCATCGGCGCGTTCGCCTTCTTCTGCTCGACCGTGTTGACGCAGACGACCGCGAGCCAGGCATCCATGCCGGTCCAGGCCATCGGGTTGGCGGCCGAGCGGAAGGCCGGCTTGAGCTGGTCGGCACCCTTCGGCGTGTAGGCATGGACGAGGCCAGCCTTCTCGAAGGCGATGATGCTGGTGACCGCGAGGCCCCAGACCACGTCGGCGCGCGGGTTGTCCTTTTCCGCGAGGAAGCGCGACGTGATGACCCCCGTCGACTCGCGCACCCACTGGATGTCGATGTCCGGGTTCTCGGACTCGAAGGCCTGCTTGTAGGGCTGCAGCTGGTCGCTCTCGAGCGCGGTGTAGACCGTCACCCTCGTCTTCTGCTGCGCGTCGGCCTGGCCGGCGGCGATGGCCATCAGCGCGGCGGCGCTCGCCATCAGGATTCTCTTGAGCATCGACCCCTCTCCTGTCTTGCCTGGGTTCCCCGCGCTCCGCGGCGGGCACGGTGGCTTGTGCACGATTTGTATGACAACGCCGCGACGGGCGGAAGGCCGCCCGTCTCAGCCCGGCCAGGGCAGCGAATAGGTGCGGACGTTGGTGAAGCTCTTCATGGCCTCCACGACGCCCTCCTTGTACCCGTTGCCCGAGTCCTTGATCCCGCCGAAGGGCGACATCTCGATCCGGTAGCCCGGGACCTCCCAGATGTTCACCGTGCCGACGTTCAGCTCGTTCACGAAGCGGGTGACTAGGTCGAGGCGGTTGGTGCAGACGCCGGAGGACAGGCCGAAGGCCGTCGAGTTCGACACCCGGATCGCGTCGTCGACGTCCCTGACCCGGATGATCGGGATCGCGGGCCCGAAGGTCTCCTCGCGCACCAGCTCGCAGTCGTAGGGCACGTGGTCGACGACCGTGGGCGGGAAGACCGCGCCGCGGCGGTCGTTGCCGTGCAGGAGCCTGGCGCCGCGGGACACGGCGTCCTCCACCCTGCGCTGGAACAGGATGGCGGACTTCTCGTTGATGACGGTGCCGACGTCGGTCGCCGGGTCGCGGGGGTCGCCGGCCTTCAGCTTGCGCGCCTTCTCCACCACCAGCGCCGCGAAGGCATCCGCGATCGAATCTATGGCCAGGATGCGCTTCACCGCCGTGCAGCGCTGCCCGGAATTCTTG
>CANMWW010000449.1 GCA_947500965.1 Alphaproteobacteria bacterium | reverse complement strand
GCGAAAGGGGCTCGCGGCCCTGACGCTCCTGCTGGACGGCGCGAAGGGGACCGCGGCGGTGGTCCTCGCCTCCCAGCTCGCCGGCCCCGACGCGGCCCTGATGGCGGGGCATGGCGCGGTGCTCGGCCATCTCTTCCCCGCCTGGCTCGGCTTTCGCGGGGGCAAGGGCGTGGCCACCGGCCTCGGCGTCCTGATCGGCCTCGACTGGCGGATCGGCCTTGGCGCCTGCGTGGTCTGGCTGGCCATGGCGGCGATCTTCCGCCGCTCCTCGCTCTCCTCGCTCTCGGCCTTCGCGGCCGCGCCGATCCTCGCGCTCTACCTGCCCCTGCTCTGGGCGCCGGGCGGCGAGGCGATCGGGGACCGGCAGCTGGCACTGTTCGCTGCCATCATCGCGGCCCTGATCTGGTTCAAGCATCACGAGAACATCAGGCGTCTACTGTCTGGCAATGAACCAAAAATTGGCAAGAAGTGACCTGGAGTTGCGTTGGAGCTCCGGTCCACAAGCGGCACGCCGAAAGCGGGTCCCGGCGCGGGCAATGACCCTACGCCCACCCTGCCCCCGGCCGAACGCCTGGCGCGGCTGCGGCTGGCCCGCACGCGGGGGATAGGCCCCGTCGCCGCAGGCGAGCTCCTCGCGAGGTTCGGCAGCGCCGTGGCCGCGCTGGAGGCCCTGCCCCGGCTTTCCGCCCGCGCGGGCAGGCCCATCCTGCCCGCCGACGAGCGCGCCGCCCGCCGCGAGATGGAGGAGGCCGGGCGGATCGGCGCGAGGTTCATCTTCCGCGGCGAGCCCGCCTACCCCGCGTCCCTCGCCGAATTGCCAGACGCCCCGGTCTCCCTCGCCTGCCTCGGCGCGCTTCCGCCGACAGGTCGACGGATGGTGGCGATCGTCGGGGCGCGCAACGCCTCCGCGAACGGGATGCGCTTTGCCTCCATGCTCGCCGCCGACCTCGCGGCCTCCGGGCTCGTCGTCGTGTCCGGCCTCGCCCGCGGCATCGACGCCGCCGCCCACGAGGGCGCGGGGCCGGGCGCGACGATCGCGGTGCAGGCCGGCGGCGCCGACATCCCCTACCCGTCGGAGAACGCCCGGCTGCACGCGGCCATCGTCGCCGGCGGCGGCTGCGTCGCCTCGGAGCGGCCGCTCGGGGCGCGGCCGATGGCGCATCACTTCCCGCAGCGGAACCGCATCGTCTCCGGCCTCTGCGAGGCGGTCGTGGTCGTCGAGGCGACCCAGCGCTCCGGCTCCCTGATCACCGCGCGCCTCGGGCTCGAGCAGGGTCGAGACGTCCTGGCCGTGCCCGGCTTCCCGCTCGATCCGCGGGCCGCGGGACCGAATTCGCTGCTGCGAGACGGCGCCGCGCCGGTGCTCGGGGCGGAGGACGTGCTCGCCGCGCTCGGGCGCCACGCCCCGGCCACTCGTCCCCCCGAAGACGTCTCCCCGACCCCTCCGGAAGGCATGGAAATGCTTCCGGATCAGGACGATAGGGCAAGGATGGCGATGCTCTCGGCGCTTGGCGCCGCGCCCGCCCCGGTTGACGAAGTCGCGAGGCGGTGCCAATTGTCCGCGCCCGCTGCCCGGATGGCGCTGCTCGAACTCGAGCTCGCAGGGATGATCCGGCGGCATCCCGGCAATCAGGTGAGCCTGGTTACTTGACTAGGAATTAACCAGAGCCGCTCACCCTCGGCCGCCACTCCAGCCGAAGGCGCCATGAAGCTCGTCATCGTCGAGTCGCCCGCGAAGGCCAAGACCATCAACAAGTACCTGGGCAGCGACTACCAGGTGCTTGCGAGCTATGGCCATGTCCGCGACCTGAAGGAAAAGGACGGCGCGGTCGAGCCGGACAACGACTTCGCCATGCACTGGGAGGTGGGCGACCGCGCCCGCCGGCCGCTGGGCGAGATCGGTCGCGCGCTGCGGGATGCCGACACGCTGATCCTCGCCACCGACCCGGACCGCGAGGGCGAGGCGATCTCCTGGCACCTGCAGGAGGTGCTGCGCCAGGAAAGGGACCTCCGCATCCCGGTCAAGCGCGTGGTGTTCAACGAGATCACGCGCGCCGCCGTCGTCGAGGCGATGCGCAACCCGCGCGACGTCGACCCCGACCTCGTCGACGCCTACATGGCGCGCCGCGCGCTCGACTACCTCGTCGGGTTCACGCTCTCCCCCGTGCTCTGGCGCAAGCTCCCCGGCAGCAAGTCGGCCGGGCGCGTGCAGTCCGTCGCGCTGCGCCTGATCTGCGAGCGCGAGTCCGAGATCGAGCGCTTCAGGCCGCAGGAATACTGGACCGTCGACGTCGCGATGACCGCGCGCTCCGGCGGCGGCTTCACGGCGCGCCTGACCGAGCTCGACGGGCGCAAGCTCGACAAGTTCGACCTCGCGACGGCGGCAGACGCCGAGCGCGCCGTCGCGACGATCCTCGCCGGGGACCCGTACCGGGTGGCGAAGGTCGAGCGCAAGCGGGTGCGGCGCAACCCGCTGCCCCCCTTCACCACCTCGACGCTGCAGCAGGAGGCCTCGCGCAAGCTCGGCTTCGGCGCCTCGCGCACGATGCGCCTCGCCCAGCAGCTCTACGAGGGCGTCGAGCTCGACGGCGAGACCGTCGGGCTGATCACCTACATGCGAACCGACAGCGTCTCTCTGTCGCGCGAGGCGGTCGAGGCCGTGCGCCGGCAGATCGGCGCGCAGTTCGGCGCCGAGTACGTGCCCGAGCAACCGCGCGCCTGGAAGACCAAGGCCAAGAACGCGCAGGAGGCCCACGAGGCGATCCGCCCCACCGACATCTTCCGCCCGCCGGAGAAGGTGGCGCGCCACCTCGACGCCGACCAGCTGCGGCTCTACGAGCTGGTCTGGCGGCGCACGGTCGCGAGCGAGATGGAATCGGCGGCGCTCGACCAGACCGCGGTCGACATCGCCTCGTCCGACGGGCGCGCGATGCTGCGCGCCAACGGCTCGGTCGTCGTCTTCGACGGCTTCCTCGCCGTCTACCGCGAGGATCGCGACGACCCGTCCGAGGGCGAGGACGACGATGGCCGCCTCCTGCCGCCGCTCGACGAGGGCGACGCGCCGAAGCGCGGCGAGCCGCGCCCCGAGCAGCACTTCACCCAGCCGCCGCCGCGCTACTCCGAGGCGAGCCTGGTCAAGAAGCTCGAGGAACTCGGCATCGGCCGCCCCTCGACCTATGCCTCGATCATCGAGGTGCTGCAG
>CANMWW010000448.1 GCA_947500965.1 Alphaproteobacteria bacterium | reverse complement strand
GGGCCCGGCCGCCGGCGCCAATGGCGGGCGCGTCATCGCCAGCGGCAAGCCCGGGGACGTGCTGCGCGTGCCGGAGAGCGTGACCGGCCAGTACCTCACGGGCTTCCGCCAGATCGCCGTGCCGCGGCAGCGCCGTGCCGGCCATCGCGGCCAGCGCATCCGCGTGCGCGGCGCGCGCGGCAACAACCTCAAGGACGTGAGCGTCGACATCCCTCTCGGCACGCTCGCCTGCGTGACCGGCGTGTCGGGCGGCGGCAAGTCGACCCTGGTGATCGAGACGCTCTACAAGGCGCTCGCGCGGCGCCTGATGGGCACGCGCGAGCATCCCGCGCCGCATGACGGCATCGACGGCGTCGAGCACCTCGACAAGATCATCGACATCGACCAGTCGCCGATCGGGCGCACGCCGCGCTCGAACCCCGCGACCTACACGGGCGCCTTCACGCCGATCCGCGACTGGTTCGCGGGCCTTCCCGAGGCGCAGGCGCGCGGCTACAAGCCGGGCCGCTTTTCGTTCAACGTCAAGGGCGGGCGCTGCGAGACCTGCCAGGGCGACGGCGTCATCAAGATCGAGATGCACTTCCTGCCCGACGTCTACGTCACCTGCGACGCCTGCCACGGCAAGCGCTACAACCGCGAGACGCTCGAGGTCGCGTTCAAGGGCAAGTCGATAGCCGACGTGCTCGAGATGACGGTCGACGAGGCCGCGGAGTTCTTCCAGGCCGTGCCGGCGATCCGCGAGAAGATGCAGACTCTGCAGCGGGTGGGCCTCGGCTACATCCATGTCGGCCAGCAGGCGACGACGCTCTCCGGCGGCGAGGCGCAGCGCGTGAAGCTCGCCAAGGAGCTCGCCCGGCGCGCGACGGGCCGCACGATGTACATCCTCGACGAGCCGACGACCGGCCTTCACTTCGCCGACGTCGACAAGCTGCTCGAGGTCCTGCAGGCCCTCGTCGAGGGCGGCAACACCGTTGTCGTGATCGAGCACAACCTCGAGGTCATCAAGACGGCCGACTACGTCGTCGACCTCGGGCCCGAGGGCGGCGACAAGGGCGGTCGCATCGTCGCGGCCGGCACGCCCGAGGACATCGCGCGTGCACGCGAGAGCCATACGGGGCGCTACCTCGCGCCATACCTCTCGAAGCGCCGGGCCCCGGCGCGCCAGGCGCCGTGAGCGCCGCGACGCACCGCCTGGCGCTGCTCGCGCTGCTCGCGCTCGCCCCGGCGCCCGCGCCGGCGGGCGAGGAACACCCCGACTGCGCGCCCCTCGCCGCGGTGCTCGACCAGGCACCCACGCGCTACGCGTCGCTCGCCGGCACCGAGTACTCGACGCGCTTCGAAGCGCGGCGCGCGACCACGACGATCCCCGGCTTCGATTCCTGCTGGGTCGACGACGTCACGCGTTCCTTCTGGTGCCTGCGGCAGTCGCCGGGCGCGGCCGAGGCGGGCCGTTCCGCCGCCGCGCAGGCCGAGCTCGTGGAGCGTTGCTGGCCGGGCGTTCCCACGCGCCAGGACATCGAGCGCGGCGACGACGGCGTCACGCGGCTGGTCCAGGACTGGATCGTCCGCGGCAGGACGCGCCTGCGCCTCGTGCAGCGCAAGCCCACCACCGGGCCAGGCCTCGGGTCGGTCTTCCTCTACCTGTACTGAGCGGCGCCGCGGCCAGCGATCACTTCGGCTGGCGGGCGCGCCATTCGGCGACCTTCTCGCCGGCCTCGGTCATGTCGGACGGCGTCAGCTTCTTCGCGAGCTCGCCCTTGAGGCGCGTGGCCGCGAGCCGCGTGTCGCCCTCGGCGCGCTGCTCGGCATAGCTCGCGGCTGCATAGGCATCGACGAGGTCCGCGCGGCGCGCGTCGGGTATGTCGTTGACTTCCTGCGCGCGGCGCACGAGCGCGAGCGGCTCGCCCGCGGCGAGCGCCTTCTCGTTCCACGCCTTCGCGGCCTCGGGATCGGCCGCAGCGCCGATCCCGTCGCGCAGCCTTTCGGAGAGCAGTGCCTGCGCGCGCGTGTCGCCGAGCTCGGCCGCGTGGCGGACCCACTGGGTGGCGCGCTCGCGGTTGCGCGGCAGTTCCAGGCCTTCGTCGTGGAGCCGCGCGAGGCTCATCATCGCGGGCGTATGGCCGCCGACGGCCGCGCGCGCGAGCCACTGGATGGAGCGCTTGCGGTCAACCGGGACGCCGTCGCCCTTCGCATAGGCCTGGGCGAGCGCGAACTGGGACTCGCCATGCCCGCGCGCCGCGGCGAGGGAGAACCAGCGCGCGGACTCCGCAAGGTTGCGCGTCACCGGCCCGAGGCCATTGAAGGACATCAGGCCGAGCATGTACTGCGCGCGCGGGTCGCCCGCATGCGCCGCGGGCAGCCCGACGAGATAGGCGGACGAGAAGTTGCCCCTGCGGAAATAGGCCTCCGCGAGCTCGAAGCCGCGCGTCGACGCGGGCTCGGCGGGCGCCGGCGCCGCCGCCACGACGCACAGCCCCGCGACGACGAGGGCTTTCAGGTTCATCGGCGCGGAGGATCGCTCCGCGCCGCAAAGAAAGCGTTAACCGCGCCGCGCCGGGCCCCGCCGCTTGGCGGCACGCTTCGGCGCGCGCTTGGCGGCCTTGCCGGCGGCGCGACTGGCGCGGACCGGGGCGGCCGCGAGGGCCTCGATCTCGATCAGGTACTCGGGCGCGGCCAGCGCGGCGACCACGAGCAGCGTCGACGCCGGCCTGTGCTCGCCAAGGTGGCGCAGGCGCACCGCCCTGCTTTCCGCGACATGCGCGGGGTCGACCAGGAAGGTATTCACCCGCACGAGGTCGCCGATCCCCATCCCGGCCTCGGCGAGGATCGCCTCGATGTTGCGCCAGACATTCTCGGCCTGCGCGGCGACGCCGGAGGGCAGCTTGCCGTCCGGGGAGAGGCCGACCTGGCCGCTGACATGGAGCTGGCGCATGCCGGGCGCCGTCTCGACGCCATGGGTGTAGCGCCCGATGGGCGCGGCGATCGACGCGGGGTTCAGGTAGCGGACCATCCTCGTCCTCCTCGTTTCCGGGTTCGGCGCGAGCGCGGGCGGCGCCATCGTCGTTGCCGCGGCGCGTCGCGCTGCCCTATCTAGCTCCCCCATGACCTCTCCTGTCCATGTCGTCGGCGGTGGCCTCGCCGGATCCGAGGCCGCCTGGCAGCTCGCCAGCCGCGGCGTGCCCGTCGTCCTGCACGAGATGCGTCCC
>CANMWW010000447.1 GCA_947500965.1 Alphaproteobacteria bacterium | reverse complement strand
GCAGGATCAGCAGGTCCGCGACCAGCCAGGGCTTGAGGCGGTCGCGATAGACCCAGTGGTAGGCGCGCTGCGCGGACACCGAGCGCAGGATCGACGTCCACTGGTAGTAGTCGCGCGTGCCGCCGACGCCGGATTCGCGCGGCAGCAGCACGTGGTACTTCACGTCGAGGATGCGCGCGGTGCTGTCCGCGCGCTCGATCGCCATGCCGAGCCGCGTGAACCAGTAGGCGTCGTTGCGCAGCATCGTGCCCATCGCCGCGCCGCCGAAGCGCAGCGACCGCTCCTTCACCCATTCGAGCAGGCGCCGCACGTTCTCGACCGCGAAGTCCTCGTCGCGCAGCTGGCGTGCCTCGAGCCAGGCGGAGTTCACCGCCTCCCACATGTCGGTGGTGATGCCCGTGCGGTCGGCGCGCGCGTTGCGCCGCGCCAACTCGAGGCAGGCGAGGATGGAGGACGGGTTGGCGGGGTCGCGCGTGAGGTGGTCGATCACCGCCTGCGCGGTCGGCTCGCGCCCCGTCGCGGCGAAGCTCTGCTCGCAGCCCGCGGCGAGGATGGTCGAGCGCCACTCCGTCGCGTCGCCCCCGGCCTCCTGCGAGAGGCTCGCCATGCGCAGCCCCACGTCGAGGAGGCGCGCCACGTTCTCGCTGCGCTCGATGTAGCGCGCGAGCCAGAAGAGGTTGTCGGCGGTGCGGCTCAGCATCGTCGCGCCCTCACCCTTCCACGACCCAGGTGTCCTTGGTGCCGCCGCCCTGGCTCGAGTTCACCACCAGCGAGCCCTCGCGCAGCGCCACGCGGGTGAGCCCGCCCGGCACGAGGCGGATCTCGCGGCCGACGAGCACGTAGGGGCGCAGGTCCACGTGGCGCGGCGCCACCCCCGAGGCGACGAAGGTCGGGCAGGTGGAAAGCGCGAGCGTGGGCTGCGCGATGTAGCCATCCGGCCGGGCGCGCAGCCGCGCGGCGAACTCCGCGCGCTCGGCCGCCGTCGCGTGCGGCCCCACCAGCATGCCGTAGCCGCCCGAGCCCGCGACGTCCTTCACCACCAGCTCGTGCAGGTGGTCGAGCGCGTAGGCGAGGCCCTCGGGCTCGCTGCAGCGCCAGGTCGGCACGTTGCGCAGCAGCGGCTCCTCGCCGAGGTAGAAGCGCACCATGTCCGGCACGAAGGTGTAGACGGCCTTGTCGTCGCTCACCCCGGCGCCCGGCGCGTTGGCGATCGTCACGTTGCCGGCGCGGTAGGCGTCCATGATGCCGGGCACGCCGAGCACCGAATCAGGCCGGAAGCAGGACGGGTCGAGGAAGGCGTCGTCGATGCGACGGTAGACGACGTCGACGCGCCTGAGGCCGCGCGTCGTGCGCATGTAGACGACGAGGTCCTGGACCACGAGGTCGACGCCCTCGACGAGCTCGATGCCCATCTCGTCGGCGAGGAAGGAATGCTCGTAGTAGGCGCTGTTGAACTGGCCGGGCGTGAGCAGCGCCACGACCGGGTCGCCCTTGCAGTTGCGCGGCGCGACCGAGCGCAGCGTGTCGAGCAGCAGGTCGGGGTAGTGCGAGACGGGGCGCACGCGGCAGCGCGTCAGCAGGTCGGGGAAGAGCCGCGTCATCACCTCGCGGTTCTCCAGCATGTAGGAGACGCCCGACGGCGTGCGGCAATTGTCCTCGAGCACGTAGAACTCGTCGGGCGAGACGCGCACGATGTCGATGCCCGCGACATGGGTGTAGACGTCCTGCGCCACGGCGAGGCCGCGCATCTGCTCGAGGAAGCCGGGATTGCGCAGCACGAGCTCGGCCGGGATCCTGCCCGCGCGCAGGAATTCCTGCGCGCCGTACATGTCGGCGATGAAGGCGTTGAGGGCCTTCACGCGCTGCGTCAGGCCGCGCGACAGCGCGTCCCATTCCGCGCCATCGATGACGCGCGGGATCACGTCGAAGGGGATCAGCCGCTCCGGGTCGCCGCCCTCGGTGTAGACCGCGAAGGTGATGCCGGTGCGGCGGAAGATGAACTCGGCCTCGCGGCGCTTCGTCTCCATCGCCTCGGGCGAGGTCGCGGCCAGCCAGTCGCGCACCCGCGCGTATTGCGGGCGGCACGAGCCCATCGATCCCATCTCGTCGAAAGCCTGCGCCGCCATGCCGCCTCCCTGCGCGAGGCCGCGCCGCCGGCCTTCCGGGCCGGGCGCGCCAAGGCCCGGCGAGCCTAGCAAGAAGCGTACCACTTCCGGTCGAGCCGGTCGCGCCCGGCCTCGCCCCCGCGGGCTCAGAGGCTGGCGAAGGCCGCCTCGACCAGCCGCGTGGCGCGGGTGCCGATATCGATGCCGCCATGCATGCGATTCGGGCAGTAGGCGAAGCCCAGCCGTGCATCCGGGTCGGCGAAGCCCTGGGCCCCGCCCGCGCCGGAATGGCCGAAGGTCCGCGGGTTCGGGCCCATGGGCCGGTCCGGCGGCGCGCTCAGGAAGAAGCCGAGCGCGGTGCGGAAGACCAGCTTCGAGCTGATCGAGGGCCCGTGCCATTGCAACTCGATCGCGCGCTCCAGCGCCTCGCGCCCGATCACCCGCGTGCCGTCCACCTCGCCGCCGCGGGCGAGCGCGCCATAGAGCCGCGCGATGGCGCGCGCGTTGCCGTGGCCGTTCGCGGAGGGGATCTCGGCGCGGCGCCAGGCGTCGGAGTTGAAGTCCTCGCCCTCGGCGAGCGGGAACCAGGCGCGGCCGAGCAGGCTCTCGCGGTCGCCGCGCTGCGCGGCATCGAAGATCGTGCCCTTGGCGGGGATCATGTCCGCGCAGCGCGCGATCGCGGCGTCGTCGAGGCCGATCGCGTAGTCGATGCCGAGCGGCCCGGCCACGCGCTCGCGCAGGAAGCGGCCGAGGCTCCTGCCATCGACCCGGCGCACGAGCTCGCCGAGCACGAAGCCCTGCGTCGCGGAGTGGTAGCAGCGCGTCGAGCCGGGCGGCCAGAGCGGCGCCTGCGCGGCGATCGCGCGGGTCATCGCGCCCCAGTCGTACATGTCGCCGCGCGCGGCGGCGTCCGCCGCCGGGATGCCGGCGAGGTGGCAGAGGATCCAGCGCACCGGGATGTCCTGCTTGCCGGCCGCGGCGAATTCGGGCCAGTAGCGCGCGATCGGCGCGTCGATGTCGATGCGACCTTCGTCGGCGAGGATGTGCACGCACAGCGCCGAGAACGCCTTCGCCACCGACATCATGCAGGCGATGGTGTCGCGCTCCCAGGGCCG
>CANMWW010000446.1 GCA_947500965.1 Alphaproteobacteria bacterium | reverse complement strand
TGCCCGTCCTGCGTGAAGACGACGCCGGCCTCGCGCGACAGGGCGCGCGTCGCCTTCGCCTGGCGCATCGCCTCGTCGAGCAGGGCGCGGTCCATGGACCGCAGGTGCTCGCGGCGCAGCGTCGGCGTGATCAGGGCGATGGAGAGGCGCCGGCCGTGGCTGCGGTGCCAGGACCGCAGCAGCGCGCGGCACGTGTCGAGCTGGTCCTCGAAGGAGACCGCGCGCTCGATCCGCTTCCTGCCGCGCCAGCGCGCGTAGGTCCGCGGATGCGGGGGACGCGTCGGCCCGACGGCCACGACGCTGCGCGTGCCCACCTCGAGCACGCCGTCGCAATGCGCGTCGCAATAGGAAGGTTCGTCGCTGCGCATCACGCTGTCGCCGCCGCCGAGCAGCGACACGCCGGTGGTGACGCCGAAGCGCAGGCGCTCCAGCGCCGCGAGCTGCGCCTCCGCGCGCCAGAAGGGTTCCGGCGAGGCGCCGGTGTAGATCGCGTGGCAGGCCTCGTACCAGAGGTCTCCGCGCCCGCCGCCCATCGTCTTGACCAGGCCGTGGCCCGCATGGGCGTGCGCGTCGACCAGCCCGGGGATGACGGCCTTGCGGGTGGCGTCGACCACCCGGCGCGCGGGATGGCTGCGCGCCACGCGGTCGGTCGGCCCGACCGCGACGATCCGGTCCTTCTCGATCGCCACGGACCCGCGCTCGATCACGCGTCGCCCGGGATCCATGGTCACGACGACGCCGTTGTCGATCCGCAGGTCCGCCATCCCGGCTCCTTGCCTTCCCCGGCCGCGGCGCACGGCCGGGGAAGGGGATGTTCATCGCATCGCGGGGCCCGGGTGCGCCCGGCGCCCGGACCGCCATCCAAGTCCTAGCAGGAAAGCGCCGAGCAGAGCGACCGTGGCCGGCTCCGGCACCGCCACCTCGCGCGGGAAGAAGCCGAAGGTCATGCTGTCCTCGATGGGGAAGGGGCTGGCCGTCGACGCGCGGTAGAGGTTGCCGGATCCCGTGAACTCGACGTCGAGGCCGGGCAGGTCCTGGAAGCCATGGATGAAGGTCTCGGAGATGATCGAGTAGTTGTAGAAGAAGTCGCCGACATCGACGCCGCGCAGCCCCGTCGTGAAGCCCGCGAGGTCGTCCGGCATGATCTCGACGCGGAACTCGTCGGCGCTGCCGTTGAAGCCGAGCTCGAGGCGCAGGATCCCGTCCATGGCGCTCGCGAAGCCAAGCGTGGCGCTGGCGCTCGTGTAGTTCTTGGCAGGGTCCTCGTAGAACTGGACCATCGTCCCGGCCGTCACGGTGGGCACGCCGGCGGTGCCCGAGGCCAGTGCCGAGGCGGCGATGAATTCCGCCGGCGCGACCGGGCCGAGCTCGTAGCGCGCGTAGAGCCCTGGCGGCGAGCCGAAGGGCGGCGGCTCGGGCACCTTCGAGATGATCCGCAGCACGCCGATCCCGGTCATCTCGTTGATCGGCGAGCCGACGCCGATGTTCGTCGAGTTGACGCGCTCGAGCGTGAAGTTGTTCACGAGCAGGTCGCCGACGAGGAACGAGCCGGAGGTGACGACTGTCATGACCGGCGCGCTGGGCGTGCCGACGTTCCGCATGACGACCTCGCCGCTGTAGTCCTCGAACAGGTTGCCCGAGCCGAGGATGAATACGCTCTCGACCGTCGCGGCGAGCGCCGGCAGCGACGTCGTGGCGAGCAGCGCGGCCGCGCACCTGGAAAGGATCTTATTCATGCAAGCCTCCTGCCTCTGGGGTTGCAGGAAGAGATGCATTTCGCGGGCCATGCCGGAAAACGCCGCGCGAACAAGGGCGCGGGCCTGCGCGCGGCGCAAACGGCCCGCGCCGTGTCAGGAAGCCCGCCCGTGCTGGAGCGAAAAAGACGCCCCTCGTCTTGCGCGCCTGTCAGCCGGCTACGCGCGCCAATGCCGGCGCGACGCGCGCGAAGAAGGCGGACGGCCTGACGCCCAGCGTGCGCAGCGCCCACCAGGCGCAGCAGAGGTTGGACGACAGCAGCGGCGGGCCCGCCGCGCCGGCGCGCGCGGCGATGACGGGCAGCGTGATCATGCCGGTGCCGCTCATGACGATCGCGTCTGCGCCGTTCATGTCGACGCCGCCGAGCGCGGCCTCGACCTCCTCCGCGGTCAGCTCGTAGGCGCGGAACGTCTCCGACACCTTGACCGTCTGCGCGATCGCGAAGCCGGCCGCGGACCAGTAGGCGGCGGCCTCGTCGGTGAGCCACGCCTCGTAGGGAGAGAAGAGGCAGATGCGCCTCGCGCCGAGCGCGGCGAGCGCGGCGGCGATGGCGGCGCTCGCGGTGGCGACGGGGCAGCCGGCCCTGGCCGAGAGCCGCGCAACGAGTTCCGCGTCGCCCTGCGGCCCGAGGCGATAGCTCGGCCCGGTCAGCCCGATCACGTGCGCCTGCAGCCTGAGGCTGCCGAAGTCGGCGAAGGCCGCCTCGTAGGCGCCGAGATAGGCGCGGTTGCGATCCTTGAGCTCGCCCGGGAAGACGGGCAGCCGCGTGGCGAAGAGTCGCGCGCCGGAGGGCACGAGCCGCGCCATCTCCGGCTCGATCGTCGGGTTGGCCGGCGGCACGACGAGGCCCAGCGCCGGCCCCTTCGCGAGGTTGGCGAGGTCGGCGTCGATGGCGCTCATGATGCGGCTCCCGGTCGGTCGAGCATGTCGAGCATGGCGGCGGTCGCGAGATAGGCCGAGGCCTCCGCCGGCGCGGCCGCGGTGGCGCGGATCTTCTCCAGCCAGGCGTCGCCGCCCGCGACGGCGCGGTCCGTGCGCGGGATCAGCAGCTCCTCGGCGACGCGGCGGCGCTCGTCCGAGGCGCGCGCGACGCCAGCCGGGTCGCCGCCGCGCAGCGCGGCGGCCATCGCGCCGGCGAGCGCGAAGGCGTCGTGCATGCCGCAGTTCATGTTCATGCCGCCGCGCGTGTTGGTGACATGGGCGCTGTCGCCGGCAAGGAACACGGCGCCCTCGGCGTAGCGCGAGGCGACGCGCCGGCTGACGCCGTAGACGTCGCGGCCGGCGATCGAGGGCAGCCGCGTCCAGGACGGCAGCACCTCCGCGAGGCGCTCTCCCAGCCAGTCGTCGCGCATCGCCGTCGCGTCGTCGACGCTGTCGGGCACGCGCAGGATGATGCGCCAGCAATCGGGCATGCGCAGGAAGCTGATCGAGCGCGGCGCGTTGAACAGGTAGGTGACGGGCGCGAT
>CANMWW010000445.1 GCA_947500965.1 Alphaproteobacteria bacterium | reverse complement strand
GGCCCCCCCCCCCCCCCTCCTCCCCCATGCCGGTTCTCTCCAAAGATCGATCCACGGCCCGGCCACCTGAGGGTGGCGACGCGCAGCAGGTCCTCCGGGTCGGCCTTGCGCTGCTTCTCGGCCTCGTGGGCCTCGCCATCAATGCCTTCCTTCCGCTGAACATCTCGTGGGGCGTGCACCTGCTGTTCGGGGGTTGCATCGCCCTTCTTGGCGCCCGCCTCCTGCCGCCCATTCCAGCGTTCGGCGCCGTCCTCCTCGCGACCCTGCCGACCCTCCTGCTCTGGGGGCACGGGTTCGCCGTCGCGATCATGTGCTGCGAGGTGGCATGGATCTGCCTGGCAGCGCGTCGCGGATGGTCGATGATCACGGCGGATCTCGTCTTCTGGCTGGTGGCCGGCTGCCCTGCCTCGATCGTCCTGTCGCTTGCCTGGGGAGGGGCGCCTCCCGAAGTGGCGCTGCTGATCGCGGCGAAGCTCGGGCTCAACGGCCTGCTGAACGCGTCGGTCGCCGAGATCCTGCATCTCGTCGTGCTGCGCTCGGCCCTGCTGCGCCGTTTCTCCGCCACGCGCGTCGTCTCCGCTAAGACCGCGTTGGTCGCGGTCCTCGCCTTGTTCGTCGTCGCACCCAGCCTCGCCGCCGGCGTGGCCTTTTCGTTCTTCGCGATACGCGGCGTGGAGCGGGAGATGGGCCGGCAGCTCGACGACTACGTGCTCGACGCCCGCGAGGCGACCGTCGGCCTCCTTGCGCTGACGGCCGGGCCGCTCGGCAACCTCGCGCCGCTGCTCATGGAGCAGGCGGCGGGGGCACCGGCCGGCATGCGTGCCATCGCGGGGCCCGCGCCCTGGGAATCCCTCATCCTGCTCGACGCGACCAGGCCTGCCTCCGACCCAGCGGGAGCGGGGTGCTGGGCGGCGGCCCTGCGCGAAAGACTCGCCTCGGCAAACGGGCCCGACGACGTCGTGGTGTTCTTGCCCGCGCAGGGGCATTGCGAGGCCGCGCTATTCGTCGGTCGTCGGCTCGCGGGCACCCATCTCGCCGCGGTCCGCGCCTCGCCCGCGACGGCGGCGCGGATGATCGTCGACAGAGCCTCCATGCACCTCGCGCGGGACAATCGGGACTGGCTGGCCGGGATATTCGACGAGCAGGATCGGTTCGTGGCGATTTCGGTGGCCGCGGGTGCGACCTCCGACTGGCTCATGCAGTCCGGCGGCCCATCCGATGCCACCGTCCTGCCTGCGCGCGGCATCGGTTACTTCAGGCGCGACCTGCAGGACTGGATCGCACGGACGACGGGCCAGATCCCGGTGATCCCCGGCTGGCGGATCGCGATCGCGATCTCCGCGCTGCCGCTTCGCGCGGAGGCGCAGCAGGCGCAGGCCACGATCTTCGCCGTCGCGTTCATGCTGGTGGCCGGCGTCGTGGCGGCAGGATCGATGATCGCCGAGGCGGCCGCCCGCCGCCTGCGCTTCAGCGCGGCGAGGTCCGGGGAGCGGGACGACCGCGTGCCGCCGCTGCCGCTGGTGGAGATGGATCTCGTCGAGGCATGGATCCGCGGGCTCGTCGAGGAACTGCGCACCGAGCGCTGGACCTCGGATGCCTTTCGCGCACGGCTCGAGGCCTTCGAGGCGATGGCGCCCGTCATCACCTACGTGGCGGAGGACGCGCCCGACCTGGGTTGCCCCGTCCTCGCATACAGCCCCTCCATCAGGCGGGTGCTCGACGTCGAGCCCGAGGCGGCGGTGGCGGCCGGTTGGATGGCGGCGAACGTCCATCCCGACGACTGGGCGCGCGTGCGGGCGGCGTTCGGCGCCGGCGTCGGCCCGTCGGGCCTGCAGCAGGGGACCTACAGGTTGCGCGGGGCGGATGGGCGCTATCGCTGGTTCATGGATACCCGCGTCAGGCTCGCGGGCGGCGAGGGCTCGCGCGTGCTCCATGGCCTCATGCTCGAGGTGACCGACCAGAAGGAGGCGGAGCGCCAACTGGTGCAGGCGGCGAAGCTCGCGCAGATCGGCGAACTCGCGGTCAGCATGGGCCATGAACTCAGCCAGCCCCTCAACGTCATCAGGCTCGCCGCGTCGAACCTGCAGGCGGCCATCGAGGCCGGCCCCGTGCCGCGCGAGCAGCTTGCCGTGCGCCTCGATCGCATCGTGCGGCAGGTCGACAAGGCCACGAGCCTGCTTTCCCACCTCAAGGTCTTCGGTCGCCAGGCGTCCGAGCAGCCCTTCGCGCCATTCGACCTCGCGGGGCTCGTCGACGATGCCCTTCTGGTGCTTCGCGGAACGCTGGCCCAAGGAGGCATCGCCGTCGCGGTCGACGTACGTGTATCGGAACCCATGGCGCATGGATCGGCGATCCTCGTCGAGCAGTGCCTCGTCAATCTCCTCGCCAACGCCGCCGACGCGATCGGTGCGAGGCGGGAGCGCGAGCCCGGCCTTTTCGGGCGGATCGAGATTTCCATCTCCGGGGACGGGCAGCTCCTGCACCTCGACGTCGCCGACAATGGCGGGGGCATCCCACCGGAGGTGCAGGACCGGGTCTTCGAGCCGTTCTTCACCACCAAGCTTCCCGGCAAGGGGACTGGCCTCGGGCTCTCGATCAGCCGCCGCGCCATGCAGGAGATGGGCGGAAGCCTTCGCTTCGCGAACAAGGGCGAAGGCGCCGTCTTCACGATTGCCGTCCCGCGCGCCTAAGCGCCGGATCAAGCGGGGTTGCGCCATCGCCTTCGGGAGGTGTAATTCGGGTGTAATTCGATCGGGAACTACTTCAGTATGACATGTTTCTGCGTAAGGAAACGGGCCAGCTGCGTCCCGGCCTGGTTCTCGACGTGACCGCACCGTGAACCCGCGTGACTCCGAGTGGACGTCGATCCGCGAGGTCGAGGGACTCGCGGTGGACCGACAAGCCGGCCTCACCATTGCCGCGGGACCTCTCGCGCACGAGTTCAACAACCTGCTTTCGGTCATCCTCCTCAATGCCGGCGTCCTGCTCGACGGCGAGCTCGGCGATGCGCAGCGTGTGCGCATCGCGAGGATAGCCGAGAAGGCGAGGCGTGGCGCCGAGTTGACCGCCTCGCTCCTCGCGGCGAGCCGCTCGCTGCGCGTGGATCCCGCCGATCATGACCTCCTCGCTATCGCGAACGTCGCCGTGCGTCGCGTCGCCGAGGAGACTGGCCTCGACCTCGGTCGCGCCGCGACCATGGACGGATCCCCCGCCAGGGCGCATG
>CANMWW010000444.1 GCA_947500965.1 Alphaproteobacteria bacterium | reverse complement strand
GGCCTTCCTGGCCGAGGGCGAATTGCTGCGCGGCGTCGATCGCTTCCGGCATGTCCCGGGCGTCATCCTGCATGGCCGCTACGACATGATCGCGCCGATCGACGGCGCGATCGCGCTGGCGCGCGCCTGGCCGGAGGCGCGGCTGCAGATCATCGAGGACGGCAGCCATTCCACCGCCGAGCCCGCGATGCGCAAGGCGCTGCTCGACGCCGTCGACGCCTTCGCCGAACTGGCGTGAGCACGACGGGGAAATCCGATCCGGAAATCCGATCCAGCGTGCTATTTCGCGGGAAATCCGATCCAGCGTGCTATTTCGGGATTTCGCGCAAAACCGGATGGTGCATTTATCTTCAGTGGAGTGCAGCTGATGCCCGAGATCTATCAGGACAATCGAAGCTTCACCGCTGCCCGCGCCTGGGGTGCGCGCGATTTCGCCGAAGTCGAAGGCGCGACGGTGCGGCTGCATTGGACCGACCGGCCCTATGTCTGGCACGTGAATGATGGTGCCGAGGTCTTCGTCGTGCTCGATGGCATGGTCGAGATGAAGTACCGGCAGAACGGGCAGGAACATTCCGTGCGCCTCGGCCCAACGGATGTTTTCATCGCCGATGTGGGCGATGAGCATGTCGCGCATCCGATCGGCGCCGCGCGCATCCTGGTGGTGGAGCGCAAGGGCTCGGTCTGAGGCGAAGCGCGCAGATCGTGCGCGCAGACGCAGTCCTCGCCGGTCTTCTCCGTGACCGGACGTCGGGTCGGCGACGTCTTCGGCTTTGGAATCCTCGACGAGACGCGCGCCGGGTTGCGTGCTCGGCCGCCCGTGACGTGCATCGCATGTCATGCCTCTTGGGCGCAGCAAGGGAAAATCCGATCCAGCGTCCAATTTCGGGATTGGATTTCGCGAAGGTCAAATAGCACGCTGGATCGGATTTCGCGGATCGGATCTAGCGGCTCAGGCGAGCGTCGCGACGAAGCGCGTGGTCGCGTCGAGGACGGCCTCGCGGCGATCGCGATGCGGGGCGTGGCCGCAATCCTCGAGCAGGATCGTCTCGCAGCCGCCGCCGGCCTGGCGCGCGATCGCCTCGAGCTGCGCGGCCGTGCCGTACTCATCGCCCGCGCCCTGGATGACCAGCGCAGGCGCCTCGATCGCGGGCAGCAGGTCCTCGATGTTCCAGCCGCGGAATTCCGGCGAGAGCCATGTGTCGTGCCAGTCCGCGAAGACGCGCGCGGCGTCGGCGTGGTGGCGGCCGAGGCGCGCGGGCAGGTCGGTCCCGCGCCAGGCCTCGCCGGCCGCGCGTATGCCCGCGAGCGTCTCCTCCTCGACGAAGACATGCGGCGCCTCGAGCACCATCCCGGCGACCTCGTGCCCGGACGCCGCGTGGATCAGCGCGATCGACGCTCCGTCCGAGTGGCCGAAGAGGATCGGCCGCCGGATGCCGAGCGCCGACAGCAGCGCGGGCAGGCCCAGCCGTGCCTCGACATGCAGGTAGTCGGCGCGTCGCGGCGCGGCCGGCGGCGCCGAGGCGCCATAGCCATGGCGCGAATGGACGAGCCCGCCGCAGCCGGTGCGCGCGCAGAGCTCGTCGGGGAAGTCGCGCCACAGCCGCGCGGACCCGAGCCCCTCGTGCAGGAACACGATCACCGGCGCGCCTGCGCGCGTCGCCGGGACGATGCGGTGCTCGACCGGCCCGCCGCCGCTGTCGACGAAGGACATCATGCGCGCAGAGCATCGCCATGGCGCGCGCCGCGCGCAAGGTGCCGGTGCCCGGCAGGTCGTCGGGGCGGTTGCGCCGGGGCCGCGCCTGGCTTATGCGGAATGCGCCGTCCGCGCCCCTCGTTTTCCGCAGGCCAGATGTTCGTTCCCGTCCAGGCCTTTTCCCGCGTCCTGCGCCGCCCGACCGCGCTCTCCGCCGCGCGCCTCGCCGAGGCGGCGCGGCGCCTGCCGGGGATCGTGCGCGAGCGACGGCGCGCGCGCGCGCCGACGCCGGCGGATGGCCAGGCTCTGCGCGTGCTGAGCTGGAACCTGCTGCGCGTGACCGGCGCCAGCGTCGCCGAGCTCGCCGGGCTGGTCGAGGCGCACGCGATCGACGTCGCGCTGCTGCAGGAGACGACCGCCGGGTTCGAGGCCCTGCCCGCGCATGTCGGCGGCGCCATGGCGCGCTATCCCCTGCCGGGTCGCATCCACGGGCCGGCGATCTGGGCGCGCCATGGCCTGTCGCAGACGCGGAGCGTGCCGCTGTTCAGCCGCGCGATCGCACGCCATGCCGTCGTCGCGGAGGCGGGCGGCGTGCTCTTCGCCTCGGTGCATCTCTCCCACGGCCAGCTGATGTGCCGCAGGCAGGCGCGCGAGGCGAGCCTCGCGCTCGCCGCGGGCCCGGCGGTGATCGCCGGCGACTTCAACATGGTCGGGCCGCTGCGCCTCGACGGGTTCCGCGAGGTCGGGCCGCGCGCGCCGACCCATTTCGCCAACGGCATCCTGCCGCTGCGCCTCGATCGCTGCTTCGTGCGCGGCTTCGCCTGCGCGGGTGCGCGGGCCCTCGATCGCGGCGGCTCGGACCATCGCCCGATCCTGCTCGACCTCGTCGCCGTGGCGCCGGCGGAGCCAGGGCGCGACGCGGCCTGAGCGCGTTCAGAGGTCGCCCATCTTCAGGGTGATCCGGATCGGCCGCGGATAGCCGCGCACGCCGGGGGGAAGCTGGAAGGGCTGCGCGTCGCGCGCGGCCCGCAGGAAGGATTCGAGGGCCACGCGCACGGGCTCCGCCTGCGGCTTCAGCAGCTCCCGGTAGTTCTCGATCATCACCTCCGGGCGCCAGGGATCGTTCTTGCCGTAGGGCGGCGCGAGCGTGCCGTCCTCCTGCAGGGCGAAGACGCCGCTCATGACCACGTCGCGGAAGCGCGGGCTGCGCCTGTCGATCAGCCAGAGCGGCATGATCTGGGCGAGGACGAAGTCGCCCTCGCTCTGCTGGCGCGCCTCCGACGCGGAGGCGCTGCGCTGCGCGTCGCGCCCGCGCCCGCCTGTCGCCGGACCGTCGACGCGCGCCTTGCCGGCCTCGGGCGGTCGGGCGGGAGGCTTGCGATCGGCAGGTCGCTCCGCAGGGCGCTGGACCTGCTGGCGTGGCTGCTGCTCGGGCGGCTTCGCCTCCTCGCGTGGCGCCGCGGCGGCCGCGGCCGGCTCGGCCGGCGCCGCAGCGGGAGGAGCCAGGGACGCCTGTGCAGGCTCTGGCGGAAGAGGCTCGGGCGGGCGGGCGGGC
>CANMWW010000443.1 GCA_947500965.1 Alphaproteobacteria bacterium | reverse complement strand
GGATGCGCTCGACCCGCGCGGGCTCGCGCGCGCCATCGAGGGCGGCTTCGTCGCGCGCACGGCGCGCGGCGGGATCGCCGCGACGCGCGCGGGGCTGCAGGTGCTCGATGCCGTGCTGGCGGAGGTCGCGCGCTGAGCCGCGAGGCTCAGGCCGGCAGCAGCAGCGCGACGCTGAGCGCGCCGCCCAGCACGTAGGTGCCGAGCGCGCCGACGAAGCGCACGGGATTGGCCCTGTCGAGGCTTGGCCAGGCCACGAGCCCGGCGACGATCAGGTAGCGGCAGGCCGTGGCGCCGGCCATCGCCCACGCCACCCATGCCGCGTGGCCGCGCGCGCCATGGGCGAGGAAGAGCACGGCGAGGAAGGGCGCGAACTCCGCCGTGTTGGCGTGCGCGCGCACCAGCTTGTGCAGCAGGTCGCGCGGGTCGTCGTCGTGGCCGGAGCCGCGACGACGCGCGAAGCGCGCCCGCGACACCGCGAACCCCAGCCCGAACAGCAGCAGCCCGAGCGCCGCCGTGCAGGCCAGGGAAGCCGTGCCGAAGGCGAGGCTCACTTCGACTTGAGGATGTCGCGGATCTCGCCGAGCAGGACCACGTCGGCGGGCGGGCCCGTCGGCGCCGGCGCCGGCTTCGGGATGATCTTGTTCGCGGCCTTGACGATCAGGAAGACCGCCCAGGCGATCAGCACGAACTTGATCACCGCGTTGATGAAGAGGCCGAGGTTGAGCGTCACGACGCCGGCGTCCTGCGCCGCCTTCAGCGTCGGCGCGATCTTGTCGCGGCCGGTCAGCTGCAGGAACCAGCTGGAGAAGTCGATGCCGCCGAGGATCGGCCCCAGCAGGGCCATGATGATGTCCTTCACCAGCGAGTCGACGACCGCCGTGAAGGCGGCGCCCATGATGAAGCCGACCGCGAGGTCGAGCACGTTGCCGCGAGCGATGAAGGACTTGAATTCGTTGATCATGCATTGCCTCCCATCAGGCCTGGGCTGGCCGCGGGAAACGAGCGCGCCATCCGGTCCGATATGGACCGATCATGCCGCACTGGCTGGCGGAAGCAAGGTGATCCGTCAGTTGGCGGGGCGCTCGAAGCTTGGCGGCGCGTCCTCGACGACCCTGGGCCCGGCGCGGTCGAACTGCAGGACCGGCAGAAGCCGCCGGTTGGTGCCGTCGGGCTCCAGCCGGAAGACGCCATCATAGCCCTCGAAGCCCGAGGCGCTGTTGAGGATGGCGAGCATGCCCGTCTCGCTGCCCTCGCGGATGGCGGCCACCGCGAGCGCCGCGGCGTCGTAGCCGAGCGAGGCCAGCAGCGGGGCCTCGCGCTTGTAGGCGTCGCGGTAGCGCTTCAGGAACTCCTCGCGGCGCGGGTTGAGCGGCGCGGCGATGTGCGCGCCGTGGAGCGAGGCCTCCTTGCGCAGCCGCTGGTCGTCCCACGAGACCGTGGCGATCAGCACCAGCTTCTCCTTCGCGCTGATGTCGTAGTACGGCACGAAGCTGGCGGAGATGATGAGGTTGTCGCCGTTGCCCGCGACGAGCACGGCGTCGATGCGGTCGACGCCGTCGGCCACCTTCTTCACCGCGGCGGAGATCGCGTTCATGTCCGCGCCATGGCGCTGGACCGCGGCGATCGTGCCACCGGCCGTGCGCACCGAGGCGCGGAAGGCGTCCTCGATGATCTGGCCGTAGAGGTCGTCCGGGGCGACGAGCGCGAAGCGCCGCGCGCCCTTGGTCGTCGCGAAGCCGACCAGCCGCTCGACCTGGTTCTGCGGGAGCATGCCCAGCACGTGCGCGCCAGGCACCGCGGAGCTGGCGTTGTTGGTCAGGCTGAGGACCGGGACGCCCGCCGGGCGCGCGACCTCCGCGACCGCCGCGACCTCGCCACCGAGCAGCGGGCCGACGACGAGGTTGGCGCCGGCCGCGATGGCGCTGCGCGCGGCCTCGCGCGCGCCATCCGGCGTGCCGCCGGTGTCGCGCGCGACGAGCTCCACCGGCACGCCGCTGCGCGCGTCGCCGAGGGCAAGCTGCACCGCGTCGAGGATGCTCCGTCCCAGCCCTCCATTCGGACCGCTGAGCGGCAGCAGCGCCGCGATCTTCGCCTCGCCGGGGGCGATCGCGCGCGTCTCCTCGACCGTGGTGCCGCTGCCGGGCGGCGGCGCCGGGGGGATGCTTCCCGGAGGCGGCGGTGGTACGACCGGCGAACCCGCCGGCCTGCCTCCCGCGCCCGCTTGAGATGGCGCCGTGTCGGCCGGTACCGTCGACGCGCAGGCGCCGAGCAGCGCCAGCGCAGCGGCCGCGACGAGCGCGGCGAAGGGGCGGCGCGTCCGCCATCCTCTGGAAGATTGGGTCATGGTCATGCCGTCCAACGCTGCATCGCCGCCGGAAACCAAGCGGGGCGGCGAGACTATCGGCGCGGGTGGCGGGAGTAAATTGCCACCCGGGCTCTACCTCGTGGCGACGCCGATCGGGAACCTCGGCGACGTCTCCGCGCGCGCGATCGCGACCCTGCGCGCGGTCGACCGGATCGCGGCCGAGGACACGCGCGTGGCCCGCCGGCTGCTCTCCGCGCTGGGCATCGCCGCCCCGCGCCTCGAGCGCCACGACGACCACAGCGACGAGGAGGCCTGCAGGCGCCTGGTCGCCGCGATCGCCGGCGGGGAGGCCATCGCGCTCGTCAGCGACGCCGGCATGCCCGTGATCGCCGACCCGGGCTTCCGCCTCGTGCGCGCGGCGCGGGCGGCGGGGCTGCGCGTCTCGGTCGTGCCGGGTCCTTCCGCGCCGCTCGCCGCGCTCGCGCTCTCGGGCCTGCCCAGCGACCGCTTCCTCTTCGCCGGCTTCCTGCCGGCGCGCCGCGGCCCGCGTCGCGCGGCGATTTCCGGGCTCGCCGCGATCGAGGCGACGCTCGTCCTGCTGGAGGCGCCGCAGCGCGTGGCCGAATGCCTCGCCGACCTCGCCGAGCTGCTGGGCGGCGCGCGCGAGGCCGTCCTGGCGCGCGAGATCACCAAGATGTTCGAGGAGGTGCGCGCCGGCACGCTCGACGGCCTCGCGGCGCACTACGCCGCCGGGCCCGACCCGCGCGGAGAGGTCGTCCTGGTCGTCGGCCCGCCCGTCGCGGCGCCCGCTCCTGCGGCCGACGAGGACGAGATCGACCGCCGCCTCGCCGAGGCCCTGGATGGCGGGCTCAGCCTGCGCGACGCCGTGGAGGCCGTGGCCGGCGCCACGGGCACGCGGCGGCGCGAGGTCTATGCCCGCGCGCT
>CANMWW010000442.1 GCA_947500965.1 Alphaproteobacteria bacterium | reverse complement strand
CTCCGGGCAGATCTGCCGCGTCATGGGCGGCCAGCCGCCGGAGGGCTTCAACTACGAGCTCTTCCTCGACGCGCATGGCGAGAAGATCTCGAAGTCGCGCGGCAACGGCCTGTCGGTCGAGGAGTGGCTGCGCTACGGCCCGCCCGAGAGCCTCGCGCTGTTCATGTTCAACCAGCCGAAGGCGGCCAAGCGGCTGCATTTCGACGTCATCCCGCGCCAGGTCGACGACTACCTGGGCCATGTCGCGAAGTATCCCGAGCAGGCCGGGCCGGACGGCGATCCCGCGGCGAAGTCCGGGCAGCGCCTCGACAACCCGGCCTGGCACGTCCATGCCGGCCACCCGCCGGCGCCGGAGCGCGACGGGCTTCCCTTCAGCGTGCTCATGAACCTCGTCGGCGTCGCGAACACCGAGGACCCCGCGATGCTCTGGGGCTTCATCACGCGCTACGCGCCCAACGCGAGCCCCGCCGCCTGCCCGATGCTCGACCGCCTGGTGCGCTACGCGATCGCGTATTTCCGCGACTTCGTGAAGCCGGCGCGGCGCTTCCGCGCGCCGACCGCGGCCGAGCGCGAGGCGCTCGAGGATCTCGCGGCGACGCTCGCGCGCATGCCGGCCGGATCGGATTCCGAGGCGATCCAGTTCCAGGTCTACGAGGTGGGCAAGCGCCACGGCCACGCCGCGGACCTGCGCGGCTGGTTCCGCGTGCTCTACGAGCTGCTCTTCGGCACCGAGCAGGGGCCGCGCATGGGCAGCTTCGTCGCGCTCTACGGCGTGGCGGAGACGATCGCGCTGGTCCGCCGCGTCGCCGCGGGCGAGACGCCGGGCTGAGCGCCGCGACCGCGCCTCAGGCCGCGCGCGGCCTGAAGCTGCGCGCGGCGAAGTCCTGGTAGAGGCTCCAGGCGCGCTGCGCCACGGGGCCGTGCGGCAGGGCGCGGTCCTCGAGCTTCGTGCAGTACCGGATCTTCGCGTAGTTGCCGGTGGAGAAGAGCTCGTCCGCCTCCATCAGCTCCTCGAAGGCGATCGTGTGCTCGCGCACCTCGAACCCGTCCGCGCGCAGCAGCGCGATGGTGCGCTGGCGCGTGAGGCCGTTGAGGAAGCAGCGGTTGTGGACCGGCGTCGACACGATGCCGTCCTTCGCCATGAAGAGGTTCGCGGCCATGAACTCCGCGACGTTGCCGTTCGGGTCGAGCACGACCGCGCCGTCGAAGCCGCGGCGCTTCGCCTCGAGGTGGATCAGGCCGACCTGCGCGTAGAGGCCGGAAGCCTTCGCGTCGGTGGGCATCGTCTCCGGGCTCGGGCGCCGGCGCCGCGCGAGGCAGGCGGTGAAGCCCGTGCCCGCGGGCAGCTTCGCCTCCTCGAGGTAGAGCGCGAAGCGCGTGGTCGCCGCATCCGGGCCGAGCGGGCCGTCCTCGGCCCAGAACATCGGCCGCACGTAGAGCTCGGCGTCGTCGCCGAACTGGTCGGCGCCCTGCCAGGCGAGGCGCTCGATGGCCGGCCCGTCGATGGTCGGCGCGAGGCCGATGGTGCGCGCGGACTCGACGGCGCGCGCGCAATGCAGGTCGATGTCGGGGCCGAGGCGCCGGTAGATGCGGCCGCCATCGAAGACCATCGAGCCGAGCCAGGCGCCATGGGTGTTCGCGGTCATGATGGGCGTCCTGCCGTCCATCCACGACCCGTTGAAGTAGGTGACCGACCTGCCGCCCGACTGCATGCGCCGCTCCTCGCGTCCGAAGGGGCGCGGAAGCTACTGCGCGGCGGCGCGATCCGGAAGGGGCAGGCGCCGCGCGCGTGTCACTGGCTGGCCCAGAGGATGCGGTGGAGGAAGCCGACCTCGCCGCGGGACAGTTCCAGCGGCGCGCCGGGCGCCGGCAGCGGGTGGAGCACGAGCATGGCCTCGTCGAGACGCGCCACGTCGCCCATGACGAGGCCGCCGCCGCGCCTGCCCAACGCGACGCGGTCGCCGACGCGCGCCGCGCTGCGCGGGCCGAGCACGATCGTGTCGCCGGGGCGGTAGACGGGCGCGCGCGCGTCGTCGACGACGCGCATCGCGTAGGCATGCGGGTCGCCGATGCCCGGGAACTCGATCTCCACCCAGCCGCCGCCCGCGGGCAGCCCCTGCGCGTCGAAGCACCCGCCGTCGGCGACGCGGTCCCCGGGGATCAGGGGCAGGCGCCGTCCGCCCGCCCCGGGGTTCGCGAACTCGGCGAGGCTGCGCCCGGTCGCCGCGAGGATCTTCGAGATCGACTCGGTCGATGGCCAGCGCGGCCGCCCACCCGCGGCGAGGCGCTTCGAGCGGTTGAAGGTGGTCGGGTCGAGGCCCGCGCGTCGCGCGAGGCCCGAGGGCGAGGTGCCGCTATCGGCCGCAAGCCTGTCGATCGCGCGCCATATGTCCGCGTGGCTGAGCATGCCCCGGAGGCGACCACGCGCGGCCGCGCCGGGACATGCGCCGGATCACGGCGGGCTGCGGCGCGTCAGCGCTGCCGGTCGCGGAACGGATGGCCCGGGTAGACGCCGAGGATGCGCAGGTCGCTGGCGTAGAAGCGCAGTTCCTCGAGCGCCAGCTGCAGCGGGCGCTGCGAGGGATGGCCCTCGACGTCGGCGTAGAAGCGCGTCGCGGTGAAGGAGCCGCCGACCATGTAGCTCTCGAGCTTGGTCATGTTGACGCCGCTGGTCGCGAAGCCGCCCAGCGCCTTGTAGAGCGCGGCCGGCACGTTGCGGACCTGGAACACGAAGGTCGTGATGACGCGGCCCTTGCCCGGCTTCGCCATGCGCGGGGTGCGCGACAGCACCAGCATGCGCGTGGTGTTCGAATGGTCGTCCTCGATGTTCGCCTTCAGCGTGGCCAGCCCGTAGAGCTTGCCCGCGAGCGACGAGGCGATCGCCGCGCGCGTGACGTCGCCGCTGGCCGCGATCTCCGCCGCCGAGCCGGCGGTGTCCGAGCCGACGACGCGGCGAAGGCCCAGCCGCCGCGTCGTGCCGCGGCACTGGTCGAGCGCCTGCACGTGGCTCTGCACCGTGCGGATCGTGCGCAGCGTGGCGCCCTTCGGCGCCAGCAGCTGGTGGCGGACCGGCTGGAACCACTCGCCGACGATGTGCAGGCCCGCGTCGGGCATCAGGTGGTGGGCGTCGGCGACGCGGCCCGCGGTCGAGTTCTCGATCGGGATCATCGCCAGGCGCGCGCGCCCCTTCTGCACCGCCGCGAAGGCCTCGTCGAAGCTCGCGCAGGGCAGGGTGCGCATGCGCGGATAG
>CANMWW010000441.1 GCA_947500965.1 Alphaproteobacteria bacterium | reverse complement strand
CGGCCGCGAGCAGCGCGAGCGTGGGCTACAGCAGGCCCAGCGTCAGCACGGTCGCGACGCCAAGCCCGATCGCTGCCACGAACCAGATCGCGGCGACGAGGAAGAAATCCACGACATAGGCGAGGATGCGGCGCCGGAGCACGCCGGAGAGCCGTGCGCCTTCGACCGGAGGCCAGTCCTCCGGCGCGGCGAAGATTCGCGGCGCTGATCCCCGTTCCTGCATTGCGTCCCCCGACGGCGCAAACCCGACAGGCGCTAGGCTAGGCTCGCGGCATCGCGAACGGCAAGCAGGTCAGTTGGCCGCCGGCGGCGACTGGTTGTCCCGCAGCAGCACGATCGAGATGCGCCGGTTGCGCGGGTCGTTCGGGTTTTCGGCGAAGAGGGGCTCCTGCTCGGCCTTGCCGATCACGCGGTTGATGCGCTCGGTGGGAAGCCCTGCCTCGAGCAGCATGCGCCGGCTGGAATTGGCCCGGTCCGCCGACAGCTCCCAGTTGCCGTAGTTGCGGCTGTTGTTCTGGAACTGCAGCGCGTCCGTGTGCCCGGTGACGGAGATCCGGTTCGGCAGGCGCTGCACGATGCGCGCCACCGCGTTCATGAGCTTGCGCGTGTGCTCCATCGGCGCCGCTGACCCGAGCGGGAACATCGAGTACTTGCCCTGGTCGACGATCTGGATGCGCAGGCCCTCCGGCGTGCGGTCGACGATGAGGTTCTCGGCCAGCTGCTTGAGGTCGGGGATGTCCTCGATCGCCTGCTTGAGCTCGAACTCGGCCTTGCGGAAGCTTTCCTCCTCCTGGCGCGCGAGCTGCTCCTTGAGGCGGCGCTCGCTGATGTCGCCGTCCTTGTCCTTGTCCTTGTCCTTCGAGGCGTCGAGCACGCGATCGGCCGGGTCGCGGGGGTCGCGCCGCTCGGGTGGCTTGCCCTCGCCGTCGACGTCCTGCGCGGTCTCGGCCTCCGACGCGTCGGGCGCGCGAGGGATCGCGAGCACGAGGCCTGCTGCCTTCTTCTCCATCTCGCCGGGGGAGATCGTGACGCCGCCGAGTACGCCGCCGCCGCCCGACTGGGAACGGGAGACGGAGTCGGGCATGAAGTAGTTGGCGATGCCGAGGCGCTGCTCCTCCGAGGTCACGTTGAGCAGCCAGAGCAGCAGGAAGAACGCCATCATGGCGGTCACGAAGTCGGCATACGCGACCTTCCACGCACCGCCATGGTGGCCGTGGTCGCCGTGTCCTTTCTTCTTGATGATCAGGATGGGCTTCTCGCCCTCGCCCTTGCCGCCTGCCATGGGTCCTTCCCAGCCGCCGCGCGACGCCGTGCGGTCCCTCTACACTCCTCCGATGTCGTTAATATCGCGTGAAACTCAAGGGGTGGCGCGTCCGGGAGGCGGCTTCAGCGCCTCGGGACGATGGACAGGCGCGCGGATGAAGGCGCCCCGGGCGGCTGGCGGGAAATGGCCATCGCCTCGCCATCGGCCCAGGCCCGGGCGAGGTCGGCCCGGTGCGGGGACAGCGGATGCCCCGACTGGCCGGGCGCGATCATGAACAGCGAGGCATCCAGGTCGGCGAAGTCGAGGACCATGCGCAGGCCCGCGCCATGGACATGGTCGAAGCCGAGGCCCGGGCCGTGGCGCGGGGTCCCGCGATCCAGCGTGTAGTTGTCGCCACCTGTCGGCACGGAGAGCGCGAGGAGGTGCCGCAGGACGGGCACCGCGTTCCAGGCCGGGTTCTCGAAGCGTGCCGCATGGGCCGAGCCCCATCGCCATGACGCGGGATCGCGCCCATGGGCGAGGGCCAGCCCGTCCACGGCCTCGCGCAGCGAAGCCTCGAGGAGCGCCGCGCAGTCGCCGCCGCCGCAGGCATCCGGGTCGCCCCTCGCCACGGCCAGCAGCACCGCCGGGGCCTCGCGGCCCGAGGCGATCCGCGGGCCGGCGTCGTCCCCGAGCAGCGCCGCGAGTGACGCGCGGCGCAAGGCGCGCATCCACGCGTTGAAGAGCAGGGGTTCCGGGCGCTCGCGGTCCATGCGCGCGTCCCAGCGCCCGAGCATCGCGAGATGCGGGACGAGCGCCGGATCGGCGGGTCGCCAGGACGCCGTCGCCGCGAGCATGTCGCGGGCGAGCAGCGAGAGCGTGTCGCGCTGCAGCGCCCGCGCCTGCGCGACGTCGCGCGACGCCCCGCGCGCGAGCTCCTCGCGCAGCCGCATGCCGCGATATGGCGCGTCCCATTCGCGCGCGAGGAAGGGCGCGCGGTCGGCCGTGGCAACGCGGTCGTTGGCATTGGACAGGGCGCCGGAAGCGGGGTTGCGCTGCGCATGCGCATCCGCCGCCTGGACGAGCCCGCTCCAGTCGTGGTCGCCCGACCACGCCGGCGCGGGCAGCCAGCCATCCCCGGCGCGCCTGTCCGGCACGAGCCCGACGACGGTCGAGGCGATGTCGCCCGCGACGTCGGCGGCGAAGAGGTTCTGCACCGGCGCGACCCAGCTGCGCGCGGCGGCCATCAGGCCGTCGAGGTCGCGTGCCGCGTTCATCGCCAGCAACGCGTCGGCGGTGGTGTTCGTCGCGCGCAGGAGCGGCGAGGCGAGGACGAGGACATGTCCGGCGGGCGCGGCCTCGCTGGCACCCTCGAGGATGTCGGCGAGGACAGGGCCGTTGCGGCTCGCGCGGACGCGCGCGCGCAGCGTCTCTCGCTCGCCCCTGACGGCGAATTCGTGCTGCTCGACCCGGAACGGCGCGCTGCCGCCGCCGGGCGTCGCGTAGGCGCCACCATCCTCGGAGGCGAGCTTCTCGACGAAGAGGTCGAAGCTGTCGGCACCGGTGGTCGTCATGCCCCAGCCGACCGAGCCGTTGTGTCCTAGCAGGATCCCGGGCACGCCCGGTGCGCTCGCGCCCACCCTCAGGAAGCCCGGAGCCTCCAGCCGCATCAGGTGCCAGACCGCCGGCGTGCCGAGCTGCAGGTGCGGGTCGTTCGCCAGCAGGGGCCTGCCGCTTGCCGCCAGCGCGCCCGAGAGGACCCAGGCGTTGGAGGCGAGGCTCGAAGGCGGCGCGCCCGGTGGCCCCTGCTCCATGCGGGCGAGGGCCTGCCGGTCCCAGTCGCCCTGGACGCCTGCTTGCCCCGCGCCGTTCCAGCCGGGCCAGAGCAGCGCGAGGCGGGCGGGCGCATGCCGGCCTGCGAGCCGCGCGCGCGCGAGTTCCTCGCGCCAGTCGCCGGACAGGTGGAGCGCCATGACCTGGCCCCAGAGCAGCGAGTCCGCGACGCTCCAT
>CANMWW010000440.1 GCA_947500965.1 Alphaproteobacteria bacterium | reverse complement strand
CGCGCAGCACGTTGGAGATGCCCTTGAAGCGCTTCGTGCCGAAGCCGTGGCCGACGCGCCCCATCGCGAAGATGCCGCGCGGCATGCCGTGGCCCGGCGAGAGCTGGCGCAGGATGGCGGCGCCGGTCGGCGTCGTGCGCTCGCCGGGGCGGCCATCGTCGAAGACCGGGAAGCCCTCGAGCAGCAGCGCCGTCGCGGGCGGCGGCACGGGCAGCTCGCCATGGGCGGTGCGCACGCGGCCCGAGCCGATGGGCACGGGCGCGACCGACCAGGTGCAGGGCCCGAGCGCCTCGACGAGGAAGGCGGCGGCCACGATGTCTACGATGGAGTCCCAGGCGCCGACCTCGTGGAACGAGACGTCCTCGGCAGGGACGCCGTGCACGCGCCCCTCGGCCTCGGCGAGGACGGCGAAGATGGCGACGGCGCGCCGGGCGACCGCGGGCTCGAGCGCGGAGCCCAGCAGCATCGCGCGGATGTCGCGGAAGGCGCGGTGGTGCGCGTCGCGCTCGGGCGGAGAGACGAGGAAGCGCCTTCCCGCGAGGATGCCGTCGTCGAAGCGTTCGGCCGAGGCCACGACGCCCGGCGGCAGGTCGAGCCGCGCCAGCGCCGCGCGCAGCGGCCCGGCGTGCTCGGGCCAGGCGTCGAGCAGCGCCGCGGCGAACATGTCGCCCGCCACGCCCCCTACGGGGTCGAGATGGATATGCATGGCGCGATCATAGCCAAAGCCGCCGCGCGCGCGAGGCGCTTGCCATCGGCGGCCGCGCGGCGCCTGATGGCGCCCATCCCCGCGGGAGGGCAGGCATGGCGATCGAGAAGCGCAGGTTCGGGCGTACCGGCCACATGAGCAGCGCGGTGGTGTTCGGCGCCGCGGCGCTGGCGCGCGCCGACGAGGCGACCGCCGACCGCGTGCTCGACCTGCTGCTCGAGCACGACGTGAACCACATCGACACAGCCGCGCGGTATGGCGATTCGGAGCTGCTGGTCGGCCGCTGGATGCCGCGCCATCGCGCGCGCTTCTTCCTCGCGACGAAGACGGGCGAGCGCGACTACGCCGGCGCGCGCGAGGGCATCCGCCGCTCGCTCGACCGGCTGCGCACCGACCATGTCGACATGATCCAGCTCCACGCGCTCTTCCATCCCGACGAGTGGGAGCGCGCGCTGGGGCCGGGCGGCGCGCTGGAGGCCTGCATCGAGGCGCGCGCCGAGGGCCTGGTGCGCCATATCGGGGTCACCGGCCATGGCTGGACGGTCGCGGCGATGCATCGCCGCAGCCTCGAGCGCTTCGACTTCGACTCGATCCTGATGCCGTGGAACTGGTTCGCGGCGCGCCACGCCACCTATGCGCCGGACTTCGAGCGCACGGCGCGCCTCGCGGCGGAGCGCGACGTCGCGGTGCAGACGATCAAGGGCATCGCGCGCGGCCCCTGGGCCGCGGGCGCGGCGCGCGACCGCTCCACCTGGTACCAGCCGCTGGAGGCGATGGACGACATCAGGCCGTCGGTCCACTGGCTGCTGTCGCGGCCCGGCGTGTTCCTGTGCTCGGCCGGGGACGTGAACCTGCTGCCGATGGTGCTCCGGGCGGCCGGCGAGGAGATCGCCCGGCCCGACGACGCGACGATGGAGGCCCTCGCCGCGCGCACGGGGATGGCGTCGATCTTCGGCATCTAGGGCGCGAAGCGCTTCATCCGGGCGCGCAGGCGAAGGCCTCGACGGGCGCGGCGACGCCGCGCAGCGCGTGGCGGCCGAGGGACTCGAGGCGCCCGCCGCAGAGCGCCGCGAAATCGGCCGAGAGCACGAGCTCCCTGCCGAGCGCCTTGGCCAGCGCCTCGAGGCGCGAGACGAGGTTCAGCCCCGGGCCGATCGCGGTGAAGTCGAGCCGGTCGGGCGCGCCGATGTTGCCGTGGAACACGTCGCCCGCGTGCAGCGCGGCGACGGCGCGCAGCGGGCGCGCGTCGGCGAAGGCGGGATCCGCGTCCAGCGCGCGCGCCCAGTCGAGCGACGCCCGCGCCGCCGCCAGCGCCCGCGTCGCCGCGCCCGTGGCCGAGGCGCGGTCGCGGAAGGGGAAGATGGCGAGCATGCCGTCGCCCGTGAACTTCAGCACCTCGCCGCCCTGCGCGTGCACGGCCTCCACCTGGCCGGCGAACCACGCGTTGAGGAGCTCGATCACGCGCGGCCCGGGCAGCCGGTCGACGAGGGCGGTGAAGCCGCGCATGTCGGTCGTCAGGATCGCCGCGCTGACCGCCTCGCCGGAGCCGCGCGTGACCTCCCCGGACAGCACGCGCGGCGCGACGCTGCGGCCGAGATAGGCGGCGAGGATGTCGCGTGCCATGCGGCGCTCGGTGACCACCGCGAGCGGCGCCGCCATGTCCTCCGCGACCCGCGCGAGGGCCCGTATGTCGGCCTCGGAGAAGCCCGCGGGGTGGCGCGTGGCGAAGTTGCAGGCCTGGAACCTGCGCTCGCGGCCCGAGGCGGAGCGCGCGCGCAGCCTCACCGGAAGCGCGACGTAGTCGGTGTAGCCCTGCGCCGCGAGGTCGGCGATCACGGGGTAGGGGTGCTCCACGGCACCGGGCTCGATGCGCACGCGGACGATCTCGCCGCGCTCGACCACGGGCGGGTAGGGGCTGCGCCTGAACGCCTCGCTGCCCGGCACGTCGTGCTCGAGCAGCAGCTCCTCGGCCTCGCCGGGCTCGCGCCACCAGCGGATGCCGTAGCCGGAGAACTGCGGGTGCAGCAGCGCGACCGTGATGCCGCCGCGGTCGACCGGCAGGCCGGCGGCCACCAGTCGCCAGCACAGCGCGTCGACCAGCTTGATCGGGCTGCCGATGTCGAGCGCCTCCGCGCGCAGCCAGGCGGCGATCCCCGGCAGGGTCGCCACGCGCGGCCGGGCCGAGGGCGGGCGGACATAGATGCGCCCCTCGTGGACGCCACGCGGCCGGGTCGCCTGCCGGTTCGGGGATCGCTCGTCGATCAAGCCGGGCCTCCATCCGCGACCGGCCGGCCGGCGCCGGGTCGCGAATTCGATTGTTGCATCCGCGAAAGCCTAGCCGCCATCATTGGTTCCCTGTCGCTCCGCAGCGCGAGCGCCGAACGGAGGAGAATCCATGACGAGACCGAACCGATCCGGATTGCGCGCCCTCGCCGTCGCCTGCGGCGTCGCGCTTGCCGCCACGGCAGGGATCGCGCCCCGCGAGGCGATCGCTCAGGAGAAGGTCCTGCGCGCCGTGATGCACGCCGACGTGCGCACCCTCGACCCGCACT
>CANMWW010000439.1 GCA_947500965.1 Alphaproteobacteria bacterium | reverse complement strand
CGGCTGGATCGAGCCCGTGACGAAGGCGATCGTGCCGCCGATCCACGTCGCCTCGACCTTCCTGCGCGACGAGGACAACCAGTTCCGCTCCGGCCGCGCCTACGCGCGCGCCGACAACCCCAGCTTCGACCAGGCGGAGGCGACGCTCGCCGCGCTCGAGGGCGGGGCGGGGGCCTGGCTCTTCGCGTCCGGCATGGCGGCGGCGACCTCGTGCTTCCTCGCGCTCGACCCGGGCGACCATGTCGTGGCGCCGAAGGTCATGTACTGGTCGCTGCGCAACTGGCTCGGCGGCTTCGCGACGCGCTGGGGCCTGCGCGTCACCTTCGTCGACGCCACCAGCCTCGATGCGATCGCCGCGGCCTGCGAGCCCGGCGCCACGAAGCTCGTCTGGATCGAGACGCCCGCGAACCCCCTCTGGGGCATCACCGACATCGCCGGCGCGGCGGAGATCGCGCATCGCGCCGGCGCGCGGCTGGCGGTGGATTCCACCGTCGCGGCCGGCGTCTTCACGCAGCCGCTGGCGCTTGGCGCGGACATCGTGATGCATGCCGCGACCAAGTACCTCAACGGCCACTCGGACCTTGTCGCCGGCGCGCTCGTCGCGCGCGCGAAGGACGAGTACTGGGAGCGCTGCCGCATGATCCGCGCGCAGCTCGGCGCGGTGCCCGGCGCCTTCGAGGCGTGGTTGCTGCTGCGCGGCATGCGCACGCTCTTCCCGCGCGTGGAGTGGGCCTCGCGCTCGGCCATGGCGCTCGCGCAGCGCCTGCAGGCGCATCCGCGCGTCGCGGAGGTCCTCTACCCGGGCCTGCCCGGCTTCCCCGGCCACGAGGTCGCCGCGCGCCAGATGAAGGGCGGCTTCGGCGGCATGCTGTCGATCCGCGTGCGCGGCGGCGAGAAGGCGGCGATCGCGACGGCCGCGCGCGTCCAGCTCTGGAAGCGCGCGACCTCGCTCGGCGGCGTCGAGAGCCTGGTCGAGCACCGCGCCAGCATCGAGGGCGCCGGCACGCCCTGCCCGAGCGACCTCCTGCGCCTCTCCGTCGGCATCGAGGCCACCGACGACCTCTTCGCCGACCTGGACCAGGCGCTGCGCGCGGCGACGTAGCTACCCCGCGGGGCGCACCGCCTCCCCGCTCTCCGCCGAGCGGAGCATCGCGTCGAGGACCTCCATCGCGGCGACGCCGTCGGCGATGGTGGGGCAGTCGGGGCGGGGGCGGCCGGCGAGCAGGTCGAGCCAGGCGGCCAGGATGGCGTGGTAGCCCTTGTGGTCCTCGTTGGCGGCGACGGTGAGGTTGGGCTCCCAGGCCATCGCGTCCTCGCCATCGACCAGCCGCGCGGCAGGGTCGTCGACCTTGAACATCGGCGCGCGGTAGAGCCGCACCTCGTGGACGTTGCGCACCTCGACGCGCTCGTGGTCGCCCATCACCTGCCACCACTCCATCGGCGTGGCGCGGCTCTGGTGCGTGCCCATCACCAGCGTGCCCAGCCCGCCGCCCGCGAAGGCGAAGTCGACATGCAGCAGCAGCCGGCCCGGCGACAGCTCGTGGCGGCGCGCGCGGATCTCCGCGGGCCTGCCCATGAGGTGCGGCACGAGGTCGAGGTAGTGCACGCAATGATGCAGGTAGAAGCCCGTGTAGTCGGGATCGCGCTCGAAATAGGTCGGCGCGGTCATGTAGTCGCCGAGGAAGCTCGCCCGCGCGCCGAAGCCGCGCGCGTGGTTGATGGCGATGCGGTTCGCGGTGCTGAAGCGCTTCATGAACCCGACGACGACGGGCAGGCCCGCTCGCGCGGCGGCCGCGGCGATGGCGCGCGCGTCGTCCGCATTCCGCCGCGGTGGCGGCCGATCACGTCCAGCCGCGCCGCGTCGATGTCGCAGAGCGCGGAAATCCCGGCGTCGAGGCGGGCGAGCTGCGGCAGCAGCATCTCGCCGGCATGGCGGCCGCAGCCGATCCAGCCGATCCTCACTTCCCCCTCCACGCGGTCTCGAGCGCCGCGCGCAGGAAGTTGGCGCTGGTGCGCAGCTCGGGATCCTCGTCGCGCGCGGGCGCGCGCCACTGCGCGAGCGGCACGCCCGGCCGCTCGTTGTCGCGGCGGAAGGGCTCGAGCGTGACCGGGCCGCGATAGCCCGCGTCGGCGATCGCGCGCGCGATCGCCGTCCAGTCGAGATGCCCGGTGCCGACGAAGCCGCGATGGTTCTCGTTGGCCTGGAAATGGACGAGGCGCCCGCCCGCCGCGCGGATCGCCGCGGGGATGTCCGGGTCCTCCATGTTCATGTGGAACGTGTCGAGCATGACGCCGAGCGCGGGCGAGCCGACCTCCTCGACCAGCGCGAGGCCGTGGCGCGTGGTGTTGGCGATGTCGGTCTCGAAGCGGTTGAGCGGCTCGAGGCCGAGCACCACGCCGTTGTCGGCGGCGAAGGCGGCGGCCTCGCGCAGCCCCGCGACCACGCGCGCGACGCGTCGCGCGCGCCGCGCCTCGTCGACCGGCGCGGGGGCGCGGCCCGCGAAGACCAGCGGTGCTCCGTAGAGCGGCCCGCCGACGATCGGCGCGCCCAGGCTGCGCGCGACCTCGACGCAGGTCCTGAGATAGGCGACGCCGGCGCGATGCGCGGCGTCGTCCTCCGAGGCGAGGTCGCGCTGCAGGTTCACGCGCGCGGCGAGCACGACCGAGAGGCCGGAGGCGGCGAGCGCGCCGCGCGCGGCGTCGAGGTCGAGCTCGCCCGGCTCGGGCACGAGCAGCTCGACGAAGTCCATGCCGGCCGCCTTCATGCGCGGCAGCATGGCGAGCTGCATCGTGCCGAAGGGCCGCGCGTAGAACATCGAGATGATGCCGATCCTGTTCACGGACATGGTCGCCTTCCCCGGGCTGCGATGGCGTTCAGGCGGCAAGGACTTCGCGCAGGTAGCGCGCGGCGCGCAGCAGGCTCGCCATCGCGGCGGGCTCCTCGCGCGTCTGCTGCATGCAGCCATGGAGCACGCCCGGCACGAGGTCGATCTCCGCGGGCGTCCCGGCATGGGCGAGGCGGGCCGCCATCTCGAGCGTGTCGTCGAGCAGCGGGTCGAGCCCGGCCGCGTTGAGGAAGAGCCGCGGCAGGCCGCGCAGGTCGGCGCGCAGCGGCACGGCGAGGGCGGTCGTGTCCTCCGGCAGCGCGCCGAGGTGGTTGCGCCAGTACCAGCGCATGCGCTCGGTCGACAGGCCGAAGGCGCCGCCGCCGAAGCGGCGATGGCTGGGCGTGTCGTGCATCGGCGCGTAGCAGCCATAGAAGAGGGCGGCGCCCGCGGGCATCG
>CANMWW010000438.1 GCA_947500965.1 Alphaproteobacteria bacterium | reverse complement strand
GGGATGAAGGCGCCCTGGTACATGTCGCCGACGGACTTGCCGAGCTGGTCGGCGAGGACGATCAGGACGAGGCTGGGCGGGATGATCTGCGCCAGCGTGCCCGAGGCGGCGATGACGCCCGCGGCCAGCGGCCTGTCGTAGCCGTAGCGCAGCATGATCGGAAGCGAGATGAGCCCCATAGAGATCACCGAGGCCGCCACGACGCCGGTGGTGGCCGCGAGTAGCGCGCCCACGAAGATCACCGCGTAGGCGAGGCCGCCCGGCACCGGGCCGAAGACCTGGCCGATCGTGTCGAGCAGGTCCTCCGCCATGCCGGAGCGCTCGAGGATCAGGCCCATGAAGGTGAAGAACGGGATCGCCAGCAGCGTGTCGTTCTCCATGATCTGGAAGACGCGCTGCGGCAGGGCCTGGAAGAGGGTGGTCGGGAAGAGCCCGAGCTCGATGCCGATCAGGCCGAACATCAGGCCGTTCGCCGCGAGGGCGAAGGCGACCGGGTAGCCGAGCAGCAGGAACAGCACCATCGCCACGAACATGATCGGCGCCATCTGCGCCTTCATGAACACGGCGGCGGCGCCCGTGGGCGAGGACACGGCGAGGGCGACGAGGACGGCGAAGGCCGCGACGAGGCCGAAGACGCAGAGCTTGAAGATCTTCATGGCGCAGCCCTCAGTGAGACCCGGCCTTTTCGCCGTGGGGATCGGGGATGAGGTTCCTCATCACCGCGACGCGCTTGATCAGCTCCGACACCATCTGGAGGAACAGGAGGCCGAAGCCGATGGGGATCATGAGGCGCGACGGCCAGCGCACGAGCCCGCCGGCGCTGCTCGACACCTCGCCGGAGCGGAAGGCGCTCATGAAGTAGGGCCAGCCCTCGTAGAGCATCACCGCGCAGAGCGGCATCAGGAACACCAGGTGCCCGAACACCTCGATCCAGTTGCGGCCCTGCCTGGTCAGGCGGCTGGAGAAGATGTCGATCCGGATATGCTCGTTGTTGAGGAACGTGTAGGCGGCGCAGGCGAGGAACACGGCGGCGAAGAGATACCACTGGATCTCGAGCCAGGCGTTCGAGCTGCGGTTGAACGCGTAGCGCATGATCGCGTTGCCCGCGCTCACGACGACGGTCAGGAGGATGAGCCAGTAGAAGAGCCTGCCGATGCGCTCGTTGAGCCAGTCGATCGCGGCGCTGAGGCGGAGCAGTCCAGCCACGTGCGGTCTCCCATTCAGCCCCGTCTTTCGCGGGGATATGCCTTGTTCTGGTCGCCTCGGCCCGGGGGGAGCCTGCGGCGCGCCGCGCTTATAGCCGCACCGGCCCGCTCAGGTAAACCTCTTCGCCCGCGGGAAGCCCGGCGGAGGAAGGCGCCCGGCTTGGGCACGCTCGCCCTTCCAGGGGCGCAGGTTCGTGTCCTGGGCACCCCGCCACCAGCCACCATCGGCCCAGCGCCAGACACGCGCGTCGGCGAGCTGGCCGTCCTTGTACTTCTGCAGCGTCACGCCCCGTCCCCGCGCCATCTCGGGCAGCTGGTCGAGCGGGAAGAAGAGCAGCTTCCGGTTCTCGCCGATCACGGCGACCATGTCGCCCTCGGCGAGCGCGCAGACCCGGGCCTGTGCCCCCTCGCCCAGGTTCAGCACCTGCTTGCCGGCGCGGGTCTGGGCCAGCACCTCGTCCTCGGGAACGAGGAAGCCGCGCCCGTCGCTCGACGCCACGAGCAGCTTCCGGCCGCCCTTGAAGACCATCATCTGGACGATCTCGGCGTCGCCCATGTCGAGCATCATCTTCAGCGGCTCGCCGTCGCCCCGCGCGCCCGGCAGCTTGTCCGCGCCCAGCGTGTAGAAGCGCCCGTTCGACGCGAAGACCAGGATGCGGTCCGTGCTCTCGCAGCGCAGCGCGTAGCCGAGCGAATCGTCGGTCTTGAAGCGCAGCTCGGACAGGTCCTCGAGATGCCCCTTGAAGGCCCGGATCCAGCCCTTGTCCGAGCAGACGACCGTCAGGTTCTCGCGCTCGATCAGGGCCTCGGCCGGCACCTCCATGGCGACGGGCGCGTCGCCCACCAGGGTGCGGCGTCGGCCGAGCGCGGTCTTCTCGCCGAAGCGCGCGCGCATCTCGCCGATCTCCGCCGCGATCCGCTCCCAGCGCAGCTTCTCGTCCTTGAGCAGCCGGTTGATGTCCTTGCGCTCCGCGGTCAGCTTCGCGTGCTCGCCGCGGATCTCCATCTCCTCCAGCTTGCGCAGGCTGCGCAGCCGCATGTTGAGGATGGCCTCGGCCTGGTTGTCGGTCAGCCCGAAGCGCTTCATCAGCGCGGGCTTCGGCTCGTCCTCGGTTCGGATGATGCGGATCACCTCGTCGAGGTTGAGGTAGGCGACGAGGAACCCCTCGAGCACCTCGAGCCGCTTCTCGATGTTGGCGAGCCTGAAGCGGGAGCGCCGGACCAGCACCTCGTGCCGGTGGTCGAGGAAGGACTGCAGGACCTCGCGCAGGTTCATCACGCGCGGCAGCGTCCCGCCGTCGAGCACGTTCATGTTGAGCGAGAAGCGGATCTCGAGGTCCGTCTGGCGGAACAGCGATTCCATCAGGACCCTGGGATCGACGTTGCGGCTCTTCGGCTCGAGGACGACGCGCACGTCCTCGGCGGATTCGTCGCGCACGTCGCCGAGCAGGGCGAGCTTCTTCTCCTGCAGAAGCTCGGCGATCCGCTCGATCAGCTTGGACTTCTGGACCTGGTACGGGATCTCCGTGACCACGACCTGGAACTGGCCGAGCCCGAGCCGCTCGACGCTCCAGCGCGCGCGCACGCGGAAGGCCCCGCGGCCCGTGGCATAGGCCTCCTCGATCGCGGCGCGGCCCTCGACCAGCTCGCCGCCGGTCGGGAAGTCCGGGCCCGGGATGAAGTCGACGAGCTTGCCGATCGTGGCCTTCGGGAAGCGGATCAGGTGCAGCAGCGCGGCGCAGATCTCGCCGACATTGTGCGGCGGCACCGAGGTCGCCATGCCGACCGCGATCCCCGCGGCGCCGTTGGCCAGCAGGTTCGGGAAGGCGGCGGGAAGGACGACCGGCTCCTCGCCCTCGCCGTCGTAGGTCGAGCGGAAGTCGACCGCGTCCTCGTCGATGCCCTGCAGCAGGGCCTGCGCGACGTCGGTCAGCCGCGCCTCGGTGTAGCGCATCGCCGCGGCGTTATCGCCGTCGACGTTGCCGAAGTTCCCCTGCCCGTCGACCAGCGGATAGCGCTGCGCGAAGGACTGCGCGAGGCGCACCATCGCGTCGTAGATCGCCTGGTCGCCATGCGGGTGG
>CANMWW010000437.1 GCA_947500965.1 Alphaproteobacteria bacterium | reverse complement strand
GGTCGAAGGTCGCGCTCGGCTTCACGCTGGTGTTCTTCATCGTGTTCTTCAACGTCTACCAGGGCGTGCGCGAGGTGAGCCCGACGATCCTCGCGAACGCCCGCATGCTGGGCATGAACGAGCGCCAGCTCCTGCGCCATGTCTACTGGCCGGCGGCGCTGACCTGGATGTTCTCCTCCCTGCACACCGCCGTGGGCTTCGCGCTGGTGGGCGCGGTGGTGGGCGAGTACCTCGGCTCGGCGGCCGGGCTCGGCTACAAGATCCACGAGGCGGAGAGCGTCTTCGACGTCACCGGCGTCTTCGCCGGGATGATGATCCTCGCGGTCTTCGTCATCGTCATCGATTCCGTCGTCACCGCGATCGAGAAGCGCCTGCTCGTCTGGCGGCCAGGACAGGCCTCGACGACGGCGCAGGGCTGACGCAGCGATACAGGAGGAAACCATGACCACTCGCAGGATGTTCACCGCCGGCGCGGCCGGCCTCGCCACGCTTGCCCTCGCGCCCGGGGCCGTGGCCCAGGCGCTCGAGAAGCCGAGGCTGACGATCGGCGTCGGCGGCAAGCCGCTGCTCTACTACCTGCCGCTCACCATCGCGGAGACGCGCGGCTTCTTCCGCGAGGAGGGGCTGCAGGTCGAGACGAACGACTTCGGCGGCGGCTCGCGCGCCCTGCAGGCGCTGCTCGGAGGCTCGGTCGACCTGGTCACGGGCGCCTACGAGCACACGATCCGCATGCAGACCAAGGGCCAGGACGTGCGCGCCGTGCTCGAGCTCGGCCGCTTCCCCGGCATCGTGCTCGCCGTGCGCAAGGACCGCGCGGCGCAGATCAAGGGGCCGGCCGACCTCAAGGGCGCGAAGATCGGCGTCACCGCGCCGGGATCCTCGACCAACTTCTTCGTCAACTTCCTGATGGCCAGGGCGGGCGCGAACCCGAAGGACGCGGCCTTCGTCGGCGTCGGCACCGGGCTGAGCGCGATCGCCGCCATGAAGAGGGGCGAGATCGACGCGATCTCGAACCTCGACCCGGTGATCTCGAAGCTCGAGACCGACGGCGACATCGTCGTCATGGCCGACACGCGCACCGAGGCCGGCACCAAGGCGATCTTCGGCGGCGCCAACCCGGCCGCGGTGGTGTACATGCGCAACGACTTCATCGAGCGCCACCCGAACACGACCCAGGCCATCGTCAACGCCTTCCACAAGGCGCTGCGCTGGATCGCCACGGCGAGCCCTGACGACATCGCGAAGTCGGTGCCGGAGACCTACTACCTGGGCGACCGCGAGCTCTACGTGCGCGCGGTGAAGGCCTCGCTGGAGACCTATTCGCGCGACGGCATCATCCGGCTCGACGGCATGAAGAGCGCGCTCGGCATGCTCAAGGAGTTCGACGACGAGCTCAGGAACGTCCGCGACGAGGACCTGCCCAGGACCTTCGTCGAGCGCTTCGCGCGCAAGGCCGGCGGCGGCTGACCCGGGCCGGGCACGACCCCGCCCTGGGGTTGATCCACCCGCTATGGATCCGATAGCGGTGGCTCGCTCCGTGACCTGCATCGATCCTTCCTTCTCGAGCCTTGGCGCGATGGCGCGATGGCGCCACGCCTTGCCGCACGAGCGGCGGGGACGAAGGTCCCGAGGAGGAACGGCGTGCTGGTCCTTAGCGAGATAAACGTGTCGCGCGCGCGGCTGACCCGCATCCTGGCAGCCTGCGCGCACGCGCCAGCCGCGGTAGTGGATTTCTATCGGCCTGTCGGCCTTGTGCACCAGCGCGAGCACTACTTCCTCGACGTTGTCGATGCCGAGGGCAACATCCAGGGCTCGGTCGCCGCCGGAGATGGCTGGGCCGGGGCGATGGTCTGGACGAACCTGCACGAGATCAGGCGGGCCCTGCGCCAGCGACAGGAGGCGTTCGTCTGCCTCCAGGTCGGCCACGAGACCCTCCTGGTCGATGGTCGCCCGATCGCCTACTCGGATCCGCTCAAGGGCCTCGACATCGCGCGCGCCGGGAGCGGTCCTCCGGTCGTGGCGTTCGCCGAGGAGCAGGAGCCGGTGCTCGTCCTGGGTATCGACGACACCGCCGAGGCGGCGGATGGGGAAGCGGCCATGCCCCATGCGGCGATAGAGGCTCCACCGGCCATCGTCGGCTTGCTTGGCGAGGACGTGGCATGGCTCGGGGGCAAGGGAAAGCCGGCAGTCTGACGTCCGGAACGTGATCGGGGCGCTGCATCCGGAGCGGATGAATCGCTGGCGCAATCGGGGCGAATCGACTCATCTTGACGCGTCCACGCGCAGGCAATCCCGGGCCAGTCCTTCCGCCCCTCGAGGTTGCTTGCTCGGGAACATGTTCTCCGGGGCGTCGTCCCGACCAATCGATCTTCGCAGTGGGAGTGGACTGGCATGCGCAGCCTGAGGATCGCCGCGATACCGATCGCGCTCGCGTCTGCGTTGGCCGGATGCAGCCTGCAGCAGGCCGCGCCCTTCGTCGTGGTCCTCCCGGTCGCCGTCGAGCTCGCGCTCGCCGAGGCGACCAAGGACGCGCGCGAGATCGGGCGCTTCGGGGCCTGGGCAGCGGCGCAGGCGGGCTATCCCGGGCGGCGCGCCTGCTTCGTCTCCGCGACTCCTGCCTCGTCGATCCAGTTGCCGACGCGCATCGCCGATGTCGCCGCATCGCCGCCCGCCGCGCGCAGCGCCCCCGTCCAGCGCAGGAAGGAAGCCGTGGCCCTGGTGGTGGCGCAGCGCAGCGCCGGCCCGGTTCGCGACGAGGTTTCCTTCCGTGCCGGCTGGGAACTCGCCGCGGGGCGCGAGGTCACGATTTCGGTCGATGGTCGCCAGGTCGCCACGCTCGTGCGGCGCACCGCTCTGGAGCCGGAGATAGCCCATGCGCGCGACGCGGCGGCAGGACGCGCGCTCGTCGCGGCGCTGCGCGGAGGCAAGCGCCTCGAGGTCGTGAGCGTCGGGCCAGCCAACGCGACCAACCAGGACAGCTTCGACCTCGCCAGGTTCGGCGAGGCGCTCGACGCCGTCAACGCGGCATGTGGCCTGCGCTAGCACGTGACCGCCCGGTGTGAACCGGTCCGCGACGTGGATCACGCGCCACGCCGATGGCGCGCTCAGAAGCGCTTCACCAGCAGCGTCTGCAGGCGGAGATTCGAGTAGTCGTAGTTCGGGATGTTCGACCGGGCCGCGAAATGCTCGGCGGAGAAGGTCAGCGTGACCCCCTCGAGGGATGTCGCCACGTCCTGGCCGATCCAGCCGAACAGGTTGCCGAGCGGAAGCGTGTAGCCGGTCCGGTAGCG
>CANMWW010000436.1 GCA_947500965.1 Alphaproteobacteria bacterium | reverse complement strand
CTCTACGAGACGCGGGCGGAGAAGCGCCTCGACGCCGTGGTCGTCGTCTCCGCGCCGGCCTGGCTGCAGCGTGCGCGTGCCCTGCGCCGGCCGGGCATGACGCCCGGGCTGCTCGCCACATTCCTTTCATGGCAGGTCGCTGATGTCGAGAAGCGACGCCGCGCCGATGCCGTCGCGACCTCGGCCCTGGGCCAGGCGCGCACGCGCCGCGACCTCCTCGCCGCGCTGCGCCTGATCGAGGCGCGCAATGGCCGGGCATGGAAGCCGGGCTGGAAGTGACCGGCGCGCGGCGATAGCCTGCGCGGCCCATGCGCGAGATCGTCCTCGATACCGAAACCACCGGCCTCGACCCCAGGGCGGGCCACCGCATCATCGAGATCGGCTGCGTCGAGCTCATGAACCACATGCCGAGCGGCCGGCATTTCCACCACTACATCGATCCCGAGCGCGACATCCCGGCCGAGGCCGTGGCGGTGCACGGCATCACCGCGGACAAGCTCAAGGGCAAGCCCGTCTTCGCGCAGATCGCCGGCGAGTTCGTCGACTTCATCGCCGACGCCACGCTCGTCATCCACAACGCCGAGTTCGACGTCGGCTTCCTCAACGCCGAGCTCGGCAATCTCGGCTTCCCGCCGATCTAGCGCGGGCGCGTGGTCGACACGATGACCATGACGCGCCGCAAGCTCCCGGGCCAGGCCGCCTCGCTGGACGCGCTGTGCCAGCGCTTCGGCATCGACAACTCGAAGCGGACCTTCCATGGCGCTCTGCTCGACGCCGAGCTCCTGGCGGAGGTCTATCTCGAGCTGATCGGCGGCAGGCAGGCCTCGATCGACCTGGTCGCGGGGCCCGTCGCGGCCGAGCAGCGCGCGCAGCGCCGCCACAGGCAGGCGCGCCCGCACGCGCCCGGCGCGGACGAGCTTGCCCTGCACGACACCCTGATGTCGAAGATCAGGAACCCGATCTGGAAGGTGGCGGACTGAACCCGGGCCGCCGCCGGCCTCAGGCCTGGGCGGGCGCGCCCTGCGCCTGCACCTGCGCCGCGAGCTGGCGGCGATAGAGGTCCGCGAAGTCGATCGGGTTGATCAGCAACGGCGGGAAGCCGCCCGCGGCCACCGTGTTCGAGACGATCTGGCGCGCGAAGGGGAAGAGCATGCGCGGCGCCTCGATCATCAGCAGCGGTCCCAGCATCTCGGGCAGCAGCTGCGGCACGGTGAAGATGCCCGCGTAGTCCATCTCCAGCAGGAAGACCTGCGCGTCGCCCGCCGTGGCGGCGACCTCGAGATGAAGCGTGATCTCGTAGGTGTTCTCGCCCACGCCCCGGCCATCGACGCGCACGTTGACGCCGACCTGGGATTGCGGCCCCTCCGACACGAAGACCTGCGGCGCGCGCGGGCTCTCGAAGGACAGGTCCTTCAGGTACTGGAGGTTGACCGAGAGCGGGACGCCGGTCGGTTGCGGGGGATTCTGCTGGTCGGTCATGGGCGTCTCTCGCGGGAAGGTGGATCGCGGCGCTCTACCACGGGCGCCGCGCGTGCGTCCACGCGCCGGCCGGGAAGCGGTTCAGGCAGAGGGGTCGTGGAAGATGATCTCGGCGTTCTGCGCCTGCCTTCCGGTCAGCGCGCGCACGAAGCCCCAGTGGGTGACGACGGCGACGTCCCGCCAGTCGGCAAGCGCCGCCATGTCGGCGCGGAAATCGGCGGCGCGCAGGGCCAGCTCGTCCTCGGTCTCCGCGCGGCCGAGCGCCAGGTGGTCGTGCCACCAGGGATCGCCCAGCCCCGCGAAGTCGAGGTCGGGGAAGCGCCGCGCGAGCGCCGCGGCCGGCGTCCCGATGTCGCAATGGAAGGCCGCTCGCTCGCGCACCCTCGCGTCGATCGAGATCGGCAGCGACAGCCGCCCCGCGATGAGCTGCGCGGTCTGGATCGCGCGGGTGTAGGGGCTGGCGACGATGCGGCGCAGGCCCTTGCCGACGAGGTGCCCCGCGGCCTCCTCGGCCTGCCGGCGGCCCACCGGCGTGAGCTCGGGATCCGGTATCCCCGGATCCACGCGGGTCAGCGTGAAGGCGGCGTTGAATTCGGACTGGCCGTGACGGACGAGGAGCATGGCGCGCCGCTTGTTCGACGTGAGGGAAGGTCCTATGTAACCTCCGGGAAGCGCCGATCCAGCAGGAAAAAGCGTCCCCTCCGGCCCGCGCCGCGGGCCGCCAGCTTCTTGCGAAGCGATCAGGCACGGGACCCGCGGGGATTTCGATGGACCAGACCGGCGTCGCGTTTCTCGACATCATCTTCTTCGCCATGGTCGCGGGGTTCCTGATCCTGCGCCTGCGCAGCGTGCTCGGCCGCCGCACCGGCGACGAGAATGCCGAGCGCTGGAAGCCCCATCGGCCGGGCCAGGCGCCCGAGCAGCTTCCCGACAACGTCACGCGCTTCCCGGATCGCGGCGCCCCTCAGGACCAGGCCGAGCCGGCCGAGGCCGCGCCGCCGCCCGCGCCGGGCAGCGTGGATGCCGGGATCGCCGCGATCCGCGCCGCCGACCCGTCCTTCGACCCGCGCGGCTTCGCGCAGGGCGCGCGCGGCGCCTTCGAGATGATCGTCCAGGCCTTCGCGCAGGGCGACGCCGCCGCGCTCCGCCCGCTGCTCGCCGACGGCGTGAACCAGAGCTTCGTCGCCGCGATCCGCGATCGACAGTCGCGCGGGCATGTCCTGTCGACGACGCTGATCGGCATCGGCTCGTCCGACATCGTCGACGCGCGGCTCGAGGGCGCCGACGCCTTCGTGACGATCCGCTTCGTGAGCGAGCAGGTGAACGCGACGCGCGATGCCGCCGGGAACGTCGTCGAGGGCGATCCCAACAGGGTCGAGACGGTCACGGACATCTGGACCTTCACGCGCAACACGCGCTCGCGCGCCCCCGACTGGTTCCTGGTGCGCACCGACACGGCGCAGTGACGGGCCGGCTCGCGGCGACGCTCGCCGCGCTTCTTCTTCTCGCCCTCGCTGCCTGCGCGCCCACGGCGCCGACCGGCGTCGCGCGGCTTTCACCCGCCTCGTTCAGGGACCTGCCCGGCTGGGACGGCGACCGCGTCGCCGAGGCGCTGCCCGCGCTCGCGCGCTCCTGCGAGCGCATCCGCCGGCTGCCTGATGATCGCGTGCTCGGTCCGGCCGCCTATGGCAGGGCCGGGGAATGGCGCCCGGCCTGCGCGGCGCTGCCCGCGCGCGCCGACGAGGCGACGGCCCGCGCCTTCCTCGAGGCGGAGTTCCGCCCGCTGGCGCTGAGCGATGGCGGCCAGGCGGAGG
>CANMWW010000435.1 GCA_947500965.1 Alphaproteobacteria bacterium | reverse complement strand
GTCCTGCGCCCAGCGCGTGCGCCTGATGGTCTCGATCGGCGAGGCGAGGGTGAGGGCGGGGTCCGAGACGGCGAGGCCGATCGTCTTCGCGCCGACGTCGAAACCCATCAGCCGCGCGCGCCGCGGCAGCATTCCGGGCAGGTCGCTCGGGTTGCAGATCGGCATGGGAGTTTGTAGCTTCCGCGCGTTTTCGCGGGCCCGGGCGGGCCCGCCTTCCCAACGCCCGGATGGATTACCCCATGTCGCTGGACAAAGCCACGGTGGCCCGCGTCGCCACGCTGGCGCGCATCAAGGTTCCCGACGCCGACCTCGAGCGGATGGCGGGTGAAATGCAGGGCATCATGTCCTGGATCGAGCAGCTGTCGGAGGTCGACACGAAGGACGTCGCGCCGATGTCCTCGGTTGTCGGCCATGTCCTCTCGCAGCGTCCCGATGCCGTGACGGATGGCGGCCGCGCCGACGCCGTCACCTCCTGCGCGCCGGAGCGCGTGCAGATCGGCGATGGCGCGTTCTTCGTCGTGCCCAAGGTGATCGAATGAGCGCGCTGACCGACCTGACGATCGCCGAGGCCCGCGCGGGCCTCGCCGCGAAGCGCTTCTCGGCGCGCGAGCTCGCCGCCGCGCACGTGGAGGCGATGGAGCGCGCCAAGGACCTCAACGCCTACATCACGCCGACGCCGGACAAGGCGATGGAGATGGCGGCGCGCAGCGACGCGCGCATCGCCGCCGGCCAGGCCGGCGCGCTCGAAGGCATCCCGCTGGCCATCAAGGACCTGTTCTGCACCGAGGGCACGCGCACGACCGCGGCCAGCCGCATCCTCGACGGCTTCGTCCCGCCCTACGAGTCCACGGTCACGTCGCAGCTCTGGCGCGCCGGCGCAGTGATGCTCGGCAAGACCAACCTCGACGAGTTCGCGATGGGCTCGTCGAACATGACCTCCGCCTTCGGCGGCGCGAAGAACCCGTGGAAGCGCCGCGGCGACGCGCGCGACCTGGTGCCCGGCGGCTCGTCCGGCGGCTCGGCCGCGGCGGTCGCGGCGCGCATCGCGATGGGCGCCACCGCGACGGATACCGGCGGCTCGATCCGCCAGCCCGCCGCGTTCTGCGGCGTGGTCGGCATCAAGCCCACCTATGGCCGCTGCTCGCGCTGGGGCATCGTCGCCTTCGCCTCGTCGCTCGACCAGGCCGGGCCGATCGCGCGCGACGTGCGCGACACGGCGATCATGCTCGGCGCGATGGCAGGGCACGACCCGAAGGACTCCACGTCGGTGCCGCGCGCGGTCCCGGACTACGAGGCGGCGCTCGGCCGCAGCGTGAAGGGCCTGCGCTTCGGCATCCCGCGCGAGTACCGCCTCGACGGCATGCCCGCGGAGATCGCGCGGCTCTGGGAGCAGGGGATCGCGTGGCTGCGCGAGGCCGGCGCCGAGCCGGTCGAGATCTCGCTGCCGCACACGAAATACGCGCTGCCGACCTACTACATCGTGGCGCCGGCCGAGGCGTCCTCGAACCTCGCGCGCTACGACGGCGTGCGGTTCGGGACGCGCGTGGCCGGCGGCTCGATCGAGGAGCTCTACGAGAACACGCGCGGCGCCGGCTTCGGCGCCGAGGTGCGGCGGCGCATCTTGATCGGCACCTACGTCCTCTCCGCCGGCTACTACGACGCCTACTACCTGAAGGCCCAGAAGGTGCGCGCGCTCATCGCGCGCGACTTCGACGAGGCCTACGCGAAGTGCGACGTCGTCCTGACGCCGACCGCGCCCTCCGCGGCCTTCGCGATGGGCGAGAAGATGGACGATCCGGTGTCCATGTACCTGAACGACGTGTTCACCGTGACGGTGAACCTCGCGGGCCTGCCGGGCATCTCGCTGCCTGCCGGCCTGTCCTCCGACGGCCTGCCGCTCGGCCTGCAGCTGATCGGCCGCGCCTTCGACGAGGAGACGCTGTTCGCCGCCTCGCACGTGCTCGAGCGCGCCGCCGGCTTCTCCGCCCGCCCGGGAGCCTGAGCCATGATCATCGAAGGAAAGACCGGCCCCTGGGAGATCGTGATCGGCCTCGAGGTCCACGCCCAGGTCGTCTCGCGCGCGAAGCTCTTCTCCGGCGCCTCGACCGCCTTCGGCGCCGAGCCCAACGCGCAGGTTAGCTTCGTCGACGCGGCCTTCCCCGGCATGCTGCCTGTGATCAACCGCGCCTGCGTCGAGCAGGCGGTGAAGACCGGCCTTGGCCTCAACGCGACGATCAACGAGGTCTCGGTCTTCGACCGGAAGAACTATTTCTACCCGGACCTTCCCGCGGGCTACCAGATCTCGCAGTACAAGCAGCCGATCGTGGGAGAGGGCTACCTCGACATCGACCTCGCCAATGGCGAGACGAAGCGTGTCGGCATCGAGCGCCTGCACCTCGAGCAGGACGCCGGCAAGTCGATCCACGACCAGCACCCGCAGAAGACCTACATCGACCTCAACCGCGCCGGCGTCGCGCTGATGGAAATCGTCTCCAAGCCCGAGATGCGCTCGCCCGAGGAGGCCGGCGCCTACATGCGCAAGATGCGCGCGCTGGTCCGCTACCTCGGCACCTGCGACGGCAACATGGAGGAAGGCAGCCTGCGCTGCGACGCCAACGTGTCCGTGCGCCGGCCGGGCGAGGGGCTGGGCACGCGCTGCGAGCTCAAGAACATCAACTCGATCCGCTTCGTCATGCAGGCGATCGAGTACGAGGCGCGCCGCCAGGTCGAGCTGCTCGAGGAGGGCGGCGCGATCCGCCAGGAGACGCGGCTCTTCGACAGCGCGAAGGGCGTCACGCGCCCGATGCGCTCGAAGGAGCACGCGCACGACTACCGCTACTTCCCCGATCCCGACCTGCTGCCGCTCGTCCTCGACCGCAAGTGGATCGAGGAGGTCCGCGCGAACCTGCCCGAGCTGCCCGACGCGAAGAAGGCGCGCTTCGTCTCCGACTACAAGCTGACGCCCTACGACGCGGGCGTGCTCGTGGCGGAGAAGGAGAACTCGGAGTTCTTCGAGGTCGTCGCCAGGGGCCGCAAGGACCCGAAGCTCGCCGCGAACTGGGTGATCGTGGAGCTCTTCGGCGCGCTCAACCGCCTTGGCCGCGACATCGCGTCCTCTCCGGTCTCCGCCACGCAGCTCGCGGGGCTGCTCGACCTGATCGAGAACGACACGATATCCGGGCGCATCGCCAAGGACGTCTTCGGCTTCATGGTCGAGACCGGCAAGGATGCCGCGGCGATCGTCGAGGAGCGAGGCCTGCGGCAGGTGACGGATACCGGCGCCATCGAGGGCGCGAT
>CANMWW010000434.1 GCA_947500965.1 Alphaproteobacteria bacterium | reverse complement strand
GGCCTCGTGCAGGTCGAGCCCGAGGTGGCGGCGGCGCTTGCGGCGGGCGCGCCCGTGGTCGCGCTCGAATCCACGATCGTCACCCATGGCATGCCGCATCCCGAGAACCTCGCCACCGCGCGCGAGGTCGAGGCGATCGTGCGCGCCGGCGGGGCCGTGCCGGCCACCATCGCCGTCCTCGACGGACGGATCCGCATCGGCCTCGACGGCGAAACGCTCGAGCGGCTCGCGACCGCGCGCGGCGTGATGAAGCTCAGCCGCGCCGACCTCGCCTTTGCCGTGTCCACCGGCAGGCCCGGCGCGACCACGGTCGCGGCGACGATGATCTGCGCGGCGCTGGCCGGGATCCGCGTCTTCGCGACCGGCGGCATCGGCGGCGTGCATCGCGGCGCGGAGACGAGCTTCGATGTCTCGGCCGACCTCGACGAGCTTGCCCGCAGCCCGGTCGTGGTCGTCTCGGCCGGCGCCAAGGCGATCCTCGACCTGCCCAAGACGCTGGAGGCGCTCGAGACCAGGGGTGTCCCGGTCGTCGGCTTCGGGACCGACGACTTCCCGGCCTTCTGGAGCCGGTCGAGCGGGCTGCGCGCCCCGCTGCGCCTCGATGCCCCCGAGGACGTTGCCCGCTTCGTCCTGGCCCGCGAGGCGCTTGGCCTTTCCGGCGGCATGCTGGTCGCCAACCCCTTGCCGGTGGGCGAGGAGATCCCGGCCGGCGAGATCGCCGGCCCGATCGAGGCGGCGCTCGCCGAGGCAGCGGCCGCCCGCGTCGCGGCAAAGGACGTCACGCCCTTCCTCCTGGCGCGCGTGGTCGCGGCGACGGGCGGGCGGAGCCTGGCGGTCAACCGGGCGATCATCCGCAACAACGCGGCGCTGGCCGCGCGCCTCGCCAGCGCGCTGTCCGACGGGCGGCGGGGCTGATCGCGGCGCTCCCGCTGCGACCGGACGATCCTGCCGACGCCGGGCAGGAGGGGTCGGCGGATCTTCCATGCTCTCGGTCCCGGGTCGAGGAATGCCGTCCATCGCACTGAATGGATTGACGAAACAGAAACCGGAGAATCTGGTCCGGCGCTTGCGAACTCCCCCGTGAACCACGTCCCACGGGCACATGAAGGAGATCGCGCCATGGATACGAGAAGACAGGCCGTCGCCGCGATGGCGATCTGCATCGCCGCGGCAAGCGGCGGCGCGCATGCCGCGCCCAAGTCGTTCCTGGGGACCGACGGGCTTCGCATCGCCGCCGCCACGTTCGACACCTCGGGGACGAACCTCGTCGTGAGCCTGAGGAATATCGGGCCTGATATCCTCGCGCCGGACCAGTTGCTTGCGGCCATATTCTTCAAGCTGGCCGGGAACCCGGTCCTGACGCCGGTCTCCGCGATCGTCCCGGCGTCGTCGTCGGTGTCGTTCGGCGGCACGGACCCGGGTGGCGTGGTCGGTGGCGAATGGGCCTATGCCGCGGGTCTCGCCATGCCGTCCGGCGCCAATTCCGGCATCAGCAGTTCCGGGTTCGGGCTCTTCGGCAGCGCCAATTTCCCGGGAACCAACCTCCAGGGGCCCGCCGCCGTCGACGGGATGCAATACGGCCTGGCCTCGGCGGCGGACGACCCCACGACCGGCAACGCGCCGGTGACCGGCGCGAACGCGATGATCCGCAACGAGGTCGTCTTCACCCTCTCGGGATTGCCGGTGGGCTTCGACCCATCCGCCGCGGGCAGCATCGACGCCGAGAGCCTGTTCTTCCAGTACGGCACCTCGTTGACGGAGCCCGGGTTCGGCAATCCAGGCGACGGCGACCCGCCGCCGGGGCAGGTGCCCGAGCCGGGATCGCTGCTGCTCCTCGGTTCCGCCTTCTCGCTCGTCGCGCTGCGCCGGGCGCGCCGCCGGGACGGCTGAAGGGGGCAGGGGCATGCTGGCATGGGCCGCGGCATCGCGGGGGTCGCGGCGCATGCTTTGACGGGCGGGATGGCGGCGCTAGCCTGACGGCACGGTTCCCGGGGCGTGGTCCCCGCCGTGCAGGAGGCTCGCGCATGAACAGGATCGTCCCGCCCGGCTTCGGCGCCCTCGCGGGGGCGACAGCCGGGGCGGCGCCGCACCGATGAGCAGGAAGCGCATCTACCTCGCGGGTCCGGATGTCTTCCTGCCGGACGCCGCGGGCGCCTCGGCGCGCAAGAAGGAACTGTGCCGCAGCCACGGCTTCGAGGGCGCCTTCCCCTTCGACGCCGTGCTCGACTTCACGAACCTGTCGCCGCGCCAGAAGGCGATGCGCATCTACCATTCCGACGTCGCGCTGATGGATTCCTGCGACATCTGCGTGGCGCAGATGACGCCCTTCCGCGGGCCGTCGATGGATGTCGGGACGGCCTTCGAGATGGGATACATGCGCGCCCAGGGAAAGCCGGTGCTCGGCTACACCAACGTCGCCGGCGACATCTTCGCGCGCACCGCCGGATCCGTGGGCGGCGCGGCGCGGCTGCGCCTGCGCGACAGCGGCGTGCACGAGGACCCCGACGGCATGATGATCGAGGGCATGGGGATGGTGGACAACCTCATGCTCGACGGCGGCGTGATCTCGTCCGGCTTCGAGGTGGAGGTGGGCGACGTCCCGCACGAGGCGCGCTATACGGACCTCTCGGGCTTCGAGCGATGCCTGATCCAGCTCAAGGCGAAGGGATACTGACCGATGACGACAGCCGCCGTGCCGACCCTGCAGATCGACAACGACCGCGTGCGCGTCATCGAGTGGCGCTTCGCGCCGGGCGCGTCGACCGGCTGGCACCGGCACGAATACGACTACGTCGTGGTGCCGATGACCACCGGGAAGCTCCACCTGCGCGACGCGCAGGGCGAGCGCTTCGCCGACCTCGTGGCGGGCGTGAGCTACACGCGCAAGGCGGGCATCGAGCACGACGTCTCCAACCCGAACCCGACCGAGTTCGTCTTCGTGGAGATCGAGACGAAGTGAGGCACCACCCGACCCATGCCGGCCTCGTCGCGGTCGTCACTGGCGCGGGGAGGGGCATAGGCCTCGGCATCGCGCGCATGCTAGCCGCGCGCGGGGCGCGCGTCGCGGCCATCGACCTCGCCCCGGACCTCGCGGCGCGCGCGGGCGCGGAGGTCGGCGGCCCCGGCATCGCGTGCGACGTGGCCGATCCCGCCTCCGTCGACGCCGCCTGCGCGGCGGTCGAGCGCGCGCTCGGTCCCGTCGACATCCTGGTGAACAACGCGGGCATCTCGCCCAAGCACGACGGCCGCCGCGCCGACATCGACGCGATGGACGCCGCGGAGTGGCGACGCGTCCTG